>JAEOTG010000153.1 GCA_016839985.1 Candidatus Heimdallarchaeota archaeon
GATATCACGACTTAGGTTCTCTTGATATAGCAGATACACCAGTTCTTACAATTTCTTTTATTCCATAAGGATTCATTAAATCTAAAAATGAATCAACCTTTTCAGGACTTCCAACAACTCTAATTGTTATGAAATTAGAAGACACATCTACTATCTTTCCCTTGAATAACTCTGCATATTTTTTCACTTCTGAAATATGTTTTTTATCTTTTGTATGAACTTTAATAAAACATAATTCAGAAACAACAGAATTTTTTTCAGTTAAATGAATGACACGTACAACATCTATTAATTTTCTTAACTGTTTAATCAATTGCTCCAAAGTTTCTTCATCATCTCTCATGCTAAGCGTGATTCTTGATATTCCTGTTTTTTCAGTCTTACCAACTGTAACCGTGTCTATATTGAAACCTCTTCTTGTAAACATTCCGACTATTCTTTGCATTACCCCTGGCTTATCTTCAACTAAAATTGCAATAATATGTCTTTTCATTTTCTCACTGGTTTAATTTGATCAAATAGAGATTTTTTAATACAAGGCCCGAAAAACTGGGATAATGAACCTCCAGACGGCATCATTGGCAAGATATCAATATCTGGATTAACATCAATATCAATAACAAATGCCTCATCTGATTTTTTAGCGATTTTCAATGCTTCACTAATGTCAGATGGTTTTTTAACTTTCATTCCTTCCAATTTGAAAGCTTCTGCATATTTAACAAAATCTGGAATATCTCCAAGATAAACTTGTGAATATCTTTCTTTCAAGAATAGTCTTGTCCACTGTTGAACCATACCTAACCATTTGTCATGAGTTATAACAGGAATAACTTTTATTCCATTATCTTTACAAGTCGCTAATTCCTTTCCAGTCATCTGAAAACTTCCATCACCATCATAATCTATAACTTCAACATTAGGACATGCAACTTTAGCTCCAACAGCAGCTGGTAATCCAAAACCCATTGTACCTAAACCACCAGAAGTTATGAATGTTCTAGGTTTATTTCTTTTGAAATAATGGGCAGCAAACATTTGATGTCTACCAACACCAGTGACAATGATATCATCATCTTTCAAAAATTTTTGAACTTCATGAATTATTGTTCTAGGATCAATTGGACTTCCTTTAATATTTAAGTCACAATCACAAATTTGTTTTAATTCCTTTACTCTTTTGCTCCAAGCAGTATTTTTTTTCTTAGTCATCTTTAAAAGAACTTTCAATAAAACTCTCAAAATTAATTTTGCATCTCCAACAATCGGTAAATCAACTTTAACATTCTTTCCAATTTCAGCTGGGTCAATATCAATGTGAACAACTTTTGTATCTTTAGCAAAATCATCTAAACTTCCAGTAATTCTATCACTGAATCTGGTACCAATCGCAATTAATACGTCTGCTTGAGTTAATGCCCAATTTGCTATTTTCTTACCGTGCATTCCTACCATACCTAGACAAAGTGGATGTGTTTCAGGAAATGCTCCCTTACCCATTAAAGTAGTTATAACAGGAGCACCAACTAATTCAGCTATTTGTTTTAACTCTTCAGATGAGTTTGAGATTGTTACTCCGCCACCAACTAAAATCAAAGGATATTGAGCGTTCAATAAAATATTAGCAGCTTTTTTAATCTGGACTGGATGACCTTCTAATTTAGGTTTGAATCCTTGTATCTCTACTTTATCTGGAAAATTAATTTTTTCTTCTTTTAATTGTACATCTTTTGGTAAGTCTATAATAACTGGTCCTGGTCTACCTGACACAGCAATTTTGAAAGCACTTTTTATTATTTTTCCGATATTTTTTGGATCTTTTATTTGGAAATTATATTTAGTAATAGGCATTGTCATTCCTATTATATCAGCTTCTTGAAAAGCATCACCACCAATCAAATGAGTAGGAACTTGTCCAGTAAAAGCAACTAAAGGTACAGAGTCTATGTAAGCATCAGCCAATCCTGTAATAAGATTAGTTGCTCCTGGTCCACTAGTTGTCATACAAACAGCAACTTTACCAGATGATCTTGCATAACCTTCAGCTGCATGGGCAGCACACTGTTCATGTCTTGTTAGTATATGAGTTAATTTTTTCTCATCATGTAGAGCATCATAAACAGGCATTATAGCTCCGCCTGTAATTCCGAATATATGTTTTACTCCTTCTTTTTTCAATGCTTCAATTACAGCTTCTGCCCCTTTCATTTAATCACTTTTAATTAAAATTCTATTTAAACCGTTAATAAATGCTATAGCACTAGCCATAACAACATCTTCATGAACACCACGGGCAATAGTATCATTATTTCCATTACTGAGCCTGATAGTAACATAAGCTAAGGCATCACTTCCTCCACTTATAGCATCAAGATGATATTCTTCTAAAATTAATTTTTTATCTCCAATACATTTTTTGATTGCATTCAAGGTTGCATCAACTGGTCCAACTCCATCAGCTGTTGCTTCCTTTACTTGACCACTAACATTTAGTTTAACTGTTGCACTAGGATTTTTCTTAAAATTACATTGTAGTTTCATATCTTGCATTTCTACTAATCTTTTTTCTTTTGAAACTTTACCTATTACATTTTCTGCTATTGCAATTAAATCTTCTTCAAAAACACGTTTACCTTTTGCACCTAATTCCTTGACTTTATTTGTTATCTCTAATAATTGATTTTCATCAACTTCAATATTGAATTCTTTTAATTTAGCGTCAACACCATGAGCACCAATAAGTTTACCAAGAACTAATTTTCTTCTGGCTCCAACCATCTCAGGTTTTATTGGTTCAAATGTGATAGCTTTTTTTAGTATTCCATCAACATGTATTCCTGATTCATGGGCAAATGCATTATCACCAACTATCGGGAAGTTTGGC
>JAEOTG010000154.1 GCA_016839985.1 Candidatus Heimdallarchaeota archaeon
ACATCGCTTGAGTGGAAGAGTACATCTCTATTTATAGCAGCTTTGAATAATTGTAGAAGCAAATCATTAGTGGTTCTGACAGCTATTGGAATTTCTTCTGCAGAAAGGAAAGCAAAAATAGCTTCTTGATTACCATCAAGTATTCCACAATACACATCTCGTTTATCATAATGTTTCATTTTCAAACCAGTAAATCTATCTTGAAAAGGTCTTAACAATGTTTGATGTTTACTCTTCTCAAAATAAGATACTAAGGTAACCCTTTGAGCTTTGGTATACTGCATCATTTCTTTTAGTAACTCTTCATCAAGATCAGGTGTAACTAGTAATAATTCATATTTGGATCTCATAGCAATATCTGTGATGCTTGCTTTAATGGCTTCCTCTCCAACAATTATTGATGTATTGTGTTGTCCATCAAAAGAGTATGTTGATGAAGCTCTATCTATTTGTCTTAATTCATCTTCTCTTGTATTAATAACTTGATAGAAAGTCATTGCTTTTTCCATCAAAGATTCAAGTTGTAAAACAAGAAGTTCATCTACATCCTTAACTACTGATGCAACTTGTGAAACTAAGGTATTTATTTGAATTTCTTCTCCTTCAGTTACTTGTTGTACTATCTGATCTTTTTGTTCATCTTTATAATCCTTCAGATGTTGCTTTGCATTAGTTAACCCTTGAGCGAATTCATCGTTTTTCAAGTTAACTTTGTCCTTGAATTGTACTACAGAGTTTTGTAATTTTTCTTTCAAATCTAAAGCCATTTTCTCTGAATCTTGCTTTGATTTGCTCAATTCTTTTATTGTATCATCCTGGAGTTTTTGGAGCACTTGAGATTGTTCAATTGTATACGACTGAAATCCCTTCAGTGCTTCTTCTTTTGATGAAGTAAGTTGAGAAGATATTGTTTGTTTTAGTTCTTCAGTCACATTTGAACAAGAATCATAAGCAGAAGTTGCATATTTTTCTGTTTGATCTTGAAGTAATTCCAAAATATTTGTTGGTAGTAAGTCTATCTGTTCAATAGCTACGTCTGTGAGTTGATTCTTCTTTGTTCTTATCGATGTTTCTCCACTGAGTTGGAAATGATCCAATTTTGATCTAATTTGATCTCTTACTTCATTCAATGTTAATACATGTTGATCTATTAACTGCAAACCACTTTCATTAAGGTCATTTGCAAGATTTCTTACAGTATCTCTGGCATCTGTCAAGGGAGACTCAATTTGTTTTTTTGCTTTTCCTAATTTCATAACTGTAGAAGTTTCTATTGCGTTTAGAGCTTCAGCTATCTTTGAAGATAGGAAATTTTTTTGTCTATCAATTTGTTCTACACTTCTACGCAATTCTTGGGTTTGCTTTATTTGTTCTGAAAAAAGGTTATTTACATCTTGAGACAAAGAATCTATAATGGTTTTAGACTCATTTGTCCAAGCAGCATATGCTTCTTGCCAAACTTTGTTAAAATTCTCTGAGAATGATTCTTGAATTTCAGTAACGCTAGCAATCAATTCCTTTAGTTCATTATCCAAATCTGGAGCTAAATTTGTTAAGAAATCTTTATGATTTCCAGTATGTGCATCAAGACTGTTAGAAATAACTTGTATTAAGGAGTCAAATGTTTCTTGAATTTTTTGATCCATTGAACCTAAAATTTGTGCACTTTTTTGTTTAGAAGCATGATTAAATTGTTTGATGAAAGCATTAAGTTCTTGGACATAATTTTCTAATTGAGCTGAAAAAACTAAAGGCTGGTCCATTATTTTTGTTAAATAACCCTCAACTTCATCCCTTATTCCTTCAACAAAATTACTTGCTGAACCCTCAGTTTCATCAACATACTCTACATAATTCTGATAGAGAGCATCAACTACTTGTTTTATTAATCCACTCACCACATGAATATCGAATACGTGTCCCTCTCCTGTTAGTTCAAGGGTTCCACCAAATTTTGATTTTTTCTCTTGATATTCCTCTTTTGCAGCTTTGAGGGCAGTTATAGTACCATCTAGGGAATACAAAGCATCCTTTTCAATTACTATGTATTCTTTAAGGAAAGGTAGCATTCCAAAATATACAGGGGTACGACCAGCTGTTTTCTTTAGGAAACCAAGTTCTTCCAAATTCTTGACAGATTGAATTAAAGTAAGAGGATCCAAACCTGTTACAACTAGGAGTTCGCCTATTGTTACTTTTCCAAGTCCTAAAGTAGCAGAATAAACTTTGATATCAATTTCATTAAAACCTATACGTGTTAGTAGAGGGGGGAGAATATCTATTTTTGACATGTTATTCATCCAACATTTTTTGCTTTTGATAACTAGGTATTAGTTTAATAAATAAGTCTTATTACAATATAAAAATAATTTAATATCTTTAAAAAGGATATACAAAAGGCAATAAACAGTTAGTTAAGACCTAGTCGACTTCGACTCCTTTTCGAGGGCATATAAGGTTTAGGAAGCATTTATCGCATTTAGGTTTTTGAGCTTTACAAATAAATCTACCATGTGATATAAGTAGATGAGTAATTTTACCCCATTTCTCTATAGGTATAGTTTTCATTAAGTCTTGTTCAATTTTTATGGGATTTTTATTCTTAGTTAGACCTAGACGAAAAGAGATTCTCCTAACATGTGTATCTACTGCTATACCCTCATGAATGTTAAACCAATCATTTAAGAGTACGTTTGCAGTTTTTCTACCAATTCCAGGTAATTTTGTTAACTCTTCAATTGTTGTAGGGACTGCAGAATCATAATTTTCAATTATTTTTATTGACATTTCCTTGATGAATTTAGCTTTATTTCTATACAAGCCTACTTTAGCAATTGCTTCTTCAATTTCTTCTAGTTTTGCTGAAGCAAATGATTCAATTTCTGGATAACGATTGAAAAGATTCTTTGTAATAGAATTAACTTGTTTGTCAGTACTTTGTGCGCTTAAAATTGTGGCAACTAATAATTGAAAAGGAGATGAAAAGTTTTGAAGACCACCACGAAACTCAGGGTAATTACTTTCCAGTAATGCTAGGATTTTTGTGGCTTTTCCTTTTTCTCCTTTAGTCATTAAATTGAAGTTCTTATGTTAATTTTATATTTTTTGGAGTGCGTGAATCTCGTTAATCACATTTTTTGTAAAGCACTAAGTTTTTAAAAATACTATTTGAAGTTAACATAGAAATTATTTGGAGACGTTATTAAATGGAAAATAACAAATTATTAATGAGAAAAATTGGTTACATTGCACTGAAAAGCTTTATTTTCTTAGTATGGTTTTCAATTTTGCATTTTCTGTATACAGAGTTAAGTGCTAATCCATTCTTTCAAGCTATTGCTGGAACGGATGAATCAGTTTTTCAACATTTGAAAATAGGATTCTTTGGATACTTGCTTACTATAGGTTGTGATTATCTTATTATTAGAAAAAAGATAGAAGACAAAAACTCTTTTGTTTTTTCAAGATTATTATCGAGTATATTAGTTCCATGGATTATTTTCGTAGTTTGGTATATCGTACCAGCAATTGTTGGACACGAGATACCATTAGGATATGAATTAGCATGGGCGTTTTTCGTAGTATTACTAACAGGAGTCATAGTATCTATATTTGACGAAAATACAGGAAAAATTAAATTCAATCTTGCAATGAAAATAGCAATTGGTGCATTAGTTGCAGTATCAATAATCATATTCATATGGTTTTCATTCGAATTGCCATGGATTGATGTTTTTATTTTACCATAACAAAACACCCCTCATCTTTTTTTCTTTTTATTTCTGAGTTAGAATTAACACAATATATTTAAAGCAATTAAACTAATAGTTTGTATAGAATCATGAAGTAAAGCTAGGGGAAAAAAGCCATGGCAGCAGGACAAAGAAAAATATTCAAAATTACATTGCTAGGAGATGGAGCTGTTGGAAAAACTTCGTTAAGGAAGACTTACTTAGGTGAAGGATTCAAAGATGGATACTCAATGACAATAGGTGCTGATTTTGCAGTAAAAAGGCTTAGAATAGATGATCAGGACTTTGTTGCTCAAATCTGGGATCTTGCTGGTCAACAAAGATTTTCTGCTGTTCGCGAGGTTTACTATAGAGGTACTTCAGGTTGCTTACTTGTCTTTGATATTTCTCGTAGATCGAGCTTTGAGAACATTCCTTCTTGGATTGCAGAACTTCTTAAGAATAATAGCAATAGAGTTGTCCCAATTGTACTCATAGGTAATAAATCAGATTTACGTGCTACAGCTAAAGATCCAATTATGCGAGAACAATCTGAAGAATATGCACGTTCTCTTTCACAGTGGTCTGGTTTTTCAGTTCCTTATATTGAAACTTCTGCCAAAACTGGTGAGAACGTAGATGAAGCTTTCAAAACCTTATTGAAAAACATAGTATTGTTTTATGAAAAACTCTATGCACAGCAATAAGTAATTTTTTTATTCCACTTTATCTTTCTCATTTTCTGTGAGTGTAGCTTTTACATTCATCGTTTCTTCGTCAAAAGAGGGATGCAAAGAAACAGTGTCATCTTCATTAATTATTAAGATACGCATTTCTTCTAATTCTCTGACGTATCTTCTTGTTTGAGATAAAGATACTCCTAGAACAAATGATAGTTGAATTGGAGCAATGACACCCATTCTTCTTAATAGAGTAATAATGTTAAATCTTGGATCTGTTCTTACTAGACGTTCAAATACTTCTTTTGGTCTATTCCTCTTAATTTTGTCTTCTTCTATTGATTTTATTCTATCCTTCAGTGTTTTTTTCTCCGTTTCCATTGCTACTAATTGGTCTGACAATTCGTAAATTAGTGACTCTCTCTCTTCCAATAGAAGTTTCATTAATTCTTTGTCACTTTCTGGATCTGATTCTAAATCGAATTTTTCTAAATCTTTCATTTTCATTTCTTGAGAAAAATTGTTTTTCTTTTGAGGAGCTACAGAAAGCATACTTGATAAGAAGTTAAATAACCTGAAAAATTCTGATTTCATTTCTGATAATATATGCTCTGATGAATTTTCTAGTAATTCATTTACATATTCTAGAGCTGGAGTTAATTCGAGAATTTCCTTACTCCTTTTTGAGGATTTTCTTGTTTTGATTTCTTTATTCTTCTGTGAATTCACATTATGTTTCATTTCTTTGACTTCTTCTGATAATTTCTCTATCTCATCAGCTATGTCAACAAAATCAGCAGGATCTTCTTTTCTTTTATCTTCATTATCATTATAGCCCATTATTACCACTATATTTTTGCTGTTGATTCGATTTTGAAACCTTCTACTTCTGAAGGCGTTATTTCCAAAGTTTCGCTTATGTAAGCTACTCCCATCAACTTTGTTATTGTAAAATTATCCTTAATTCTACTACCTACAACATTTCGTGAGAAATAGAATATTCCTTGAGCAGCATTCATAATAATCCTTTCAGCAACTGGATCCAAGACATCTTGTGGCAATAAAAAGAAATGAACTCCACCTATTTTTGCGAAAGACATGATAGATTCTTTTAGAAAAGTAATCAATGCATTTGCATCTTCATCCAATCTATCTTCCTTCATCCATAATAAATCGTCAAAAACACTGAAACATTGTTTATTTTGTGTTTCTTTCACATGTTTCATTCTTTCAATTATTTTTTTCACATATGTTTTTCTTCTAACTTCGATTTTACCTAACTTCAAAGTTGTATTCATAGCTGTGCTTGATAAATCAAACATATTCTCAAAATACCAGTTTTTATTCTCATATGGAGATACGTCCCATTCATATGCTTGAAACGAACGTAAAACATGATCATAAGGACGACCACTGTGAACATAAAAAATGACATTGTCTTTGGATTTATCAGCTAAATTAAGCATTATTCTTTGAGTAAATAATGTGGGAATAACAGTTTCAGAAGGATAACTTACAAGTATTAGTGAGCCTTCAGGTAAACCTCTTCTAGTTGAAAGCTCCATTCCTAATTTTTGATCTAACGATCGAATACCTGTTAGTATTAATTCGCCTCTTGAATCCTTGTTGGACTCTTTTTTTCCAATTCGTTCTATTTCTCCTTTTGGAGTTTCTATGCTCATTAAACATTCCTCGGATGTATAGTTAATAATCAAAATTGTTCTAGTTCTCTTAAGGCCAGCTCTAAATCTGAAATAAATTCATCTTGAACTTTCTTCTCTTCAACTACAACAGGTTCAACAGGTTTAGGAGCAACGGGTTGAACTTCTGGGGTAGGAAGTGGTTTTGCTTCTACATCCAAAATGTTTCTTATCTTTTCAGCAGCAATTTTCATAGTTCTTCTAACCATTCCAAGTGCTACGCCTGTATCAGTTATCAGACATAAAACTGTGCTTCCACAACTAGCAACTAAGATTAATCCATCTGAAAACTCTGAAATAATGATATCTAATTCAGCTAAACCAACATTAGTTCCTTGTTGTTCACTAGCTAGATAAACTGCACTTGCAATAGCCCCAAGAGCTTCTGTTTCAAATTCATCGAATGCAAAACGTGAAGAATATGCCAGAGTTAAACCAGTCTTATCAGCTAATATTACATGATTAATATTAGCATCACTTGTTATTATTTCATGCAGAATTGTATTAATTTGATCAGCACCATGCAAATAAATCACCAAGTATAACTTGAAGTTTCTTATGTTTAATTTGCGATTAACCTATTTAAAGATTTCAAATGTTGTAGTCATACATTTATTACAAGGAAATTTTTTAAACACCAATTACTTTTTAGTATTATGTCTAAAATAAAACTTCCAGTAATTATTCTTAATTTCAAAAATTATAGTGAAACAACAGGTAAGAAAGGTTTAGAACTAGCAAAAATTGCTGAAGATGTAGCAAAAGAAAAAGGAGCTGAAATTATAGTTTGTCCTCAAACTACTGATATTAGGTTAATCTCATCAAACGTAGAAATATCAATTTTCGCCCAGCATGTCGATTCTAATGAACCTGGGAGTCATACAGGGAATAACTTAATGGAAACCTTGATCGAAAGTGGTGCAAGTGGTTCTCTAGTTAACCATTCTGAACATAGATTGAAGTTATCTGATATTGAAAAGATAGTTACAAAAGCTAAAAAAAATAAGTTCTTTACTTGTGTTTGCTCAAACAATATTCAAACAAGTAAAGCAATATCAGCATTATCACCAGATGCTTGTGCTATGGAACCACCTGAGCTTATAGGCAGTGGTGTTTCAGTTACAACAAAACCAGATTTAGTAAAAGAAACTATTTCCACCATCAAGAATATTAATGCTGAAGTTTATCCATTAGTTGGTGCAGGAGTAACTACTTCTAATGATATTATAGAAGCACTTCGTTTAGGCGCAAAAGGAGTTCTTCTAGCTTCAGGTTTTGTTAAAGCAAACAATCCAAAAAAAGTTCTTCAAGAAATGGCTAATGCTTTAAAAGAGAAATGAATGAAAATAAGAAAAGAGTTGTACAATTACTTATTCATTCTTTTTCCACATTATTTTTTCTCCTTGCTGGATTTGGGTTAATATTCCTGCTTCTTCCATTTGTTGTAGTGATTTTAAAAACTCTTCCTTGGAAAGAGGAGCATTTCCTTGTTTCATCGCTGCAAATTGACATGAGGCAAAAATAGCATCCTCAAACATAAATTTGGAAGAACCATAGGATTCTAGAATTAGATCTGTGTTAGGAATATCATGATTTTTAACTACTGGTTTTTCTTTCTTGACTTCCTTGTCTTTAGTTTCTACTTTGGTTGCAATTTGGTCAGCAATCATATCACTTAAACCTTTACCTTCAATTGGTTCTCCAAAACCATGTAATTCAGCTAACCAATGTAAAGCATGTGAAACAAAGGTTTCAACAGATTCAAAATTTTCTTCCTCAACCAATTTCTCTATATGTTTGTAAAGTCCTTCAGGAATCTTAATTTCAAGTGATTTCATTTCTTTAACTCCAGTAACATGATTAATTAAAGGATACATTAAATATCTAAAGCTGTTTTAAAGGTTTTTTCTTAATTGTTTATTATATAGAAACAGAAAAATTCTATAGTAATAAAATAAAGTTTTTTTTAAAGCATCAAAGTAAGAATCATGGCGTCCTTAGGTTTTTCCTATCCTGTGTGTATCCACATCTAAGCCGTCTCAATCAGTCATTCGCCAAATAAAATAGATTAGAATTATGTTAAATTTTTCTATTCAAGAAAATATGGTTAAAATTTTTAGGATGTTTTGCGACCACGTTTGTATATAGTGTAACCACATTTACCACAAGTTTGACGGTCAGGATGTTCAGCCATATAAACAGAATCCCCACAACGTTCACATACTTTTTTCACGCGTATTACTTTATTACCTTCAATTTTGTATTTTTTATGTGTTGAACTCATGAATTTCACCTTAATTTATTATTAATCCCTTAATATTCCAGATCTCTTGAGTAGATATTCTTTTTCAACTAAAATTGCTCTTTCTGCACTATCATACGCATGAACTCGAGCTAAACTTGTACCTTCACCGTATTTTGCTTCTAATTTAATAAGAACTACTTGATCTCTTTCTTTATTTAGTAATGCAGCTAATTTAGATAAGAATTCATCTCTTGTTGGAACAGGAGCACCTGTATGTTCAATTTTTGCTTCAACTTCTGTTCTTTCTAAGAGTTTGTTTTCAGTCTTTTTAATGATCTCAATTTTCATCTGTTTTCACCATTCTAAGTAATAATCGTTGTACTTTATTCTTTATTTCTCCTGTGACAGTGACTACTACTAAACCTTCATTTGGTTGTCCATATAAGACTTTTGAATTTAGAGGTGCTTCGAGTATAACTGGGAGCACCAATAAATCTTCTTCTCCTGTTATTTTTATAATTATTTTGTTTTCGTATATTTCCAAAGAATTGTTTATTTTCTTCCATGAGTTTTTAGTAATTGTACCAGCAGGATTTTTCACTATTTCCACTTTAAATGAATCCAATGATACTATTTTTGATTCCATACGCTGTACTCGCTCATCAATAATAGCAAGATCAGGGATTATCAAGTTATCAATGAGAAGTTGGGTTGTTACGTCACCTACAGAGATTATTTTAGGAATAGAAGAATCTCCTTTAAAAGATGTAATAACTTGTTTTATTTCTTCTTCTGTTCGATAAAGAAAACCTAATGTTTGTTTAAAATATTCTCTTTCATTTTCAGGTAAAATATAACTACCAATTTCGTTCAAACCCACTAGTTTCACCGAACACGAAGAGCATAGTGCCCCTTTTTGTTTATTTTCATTCTTTCCGCAACGTCACTATCTTCAGGATTCAGAATGAATATTTCCCCTGTGTATTCGGAAGAAAGATCTTGTGTTTTACAATTTGGACACATATTAGCAGTTTTTTCAACAATTAGGTGACATACACGACATGCTTTTGACATCTACGCCGCCCCCTTCTCAGGTTTTTTCTTCAAACCTTCTTTCCATTCTTCGATCCATTCAAAGGTACCTAATGAATCTTGTCTCATGCTTAATCCTACACGTATATTGGATTTGCCAATACTTACAGCAATGACACGTGCTCTAACACGAGTATTAACTAACAAATCTCGTTTAGATTTATCCCCCCTAAGAACAGCATTTTTAGGGATATATCGGAAGTAATCATCTGCTATTTGAGATACATGGCATAAAGCATCAATTGTACCAATTCTCACAAAAGCACCAAAATCAACACACTCAACGACCTCTCCTGTAACTACTTCATCTACTTCTGGTAAATAACAGAGTAATCCAAAATCGGTTTCATAATAAGCACCACCATCCCCAGAGATAATCTTTCCTTGATAAACTTTAGCAATATCAGTAACAGCTACAATAAAACCTAAATCTGGATCGATTTTCCCTTCGAAACTTTCTCTTGCAATTTCTGCGAGAACTTGAACTAGATTTTCATCAAATTTATTTGGTGGAACTCTTAGAGTATCCTTGACTTTAACGCTGTAATACACTATAAAATCATCTCTTCGTCTTATACATTGCTGGTTCTATTCTAATTGTTTTTAAA
>JAEOTG010000155.1 GCA_016839985.1 Candidatus Heimdallarchaeota archaeon
AGATTCATGCATAACAACCTCTTATTTACATGGAGATTTTCTAATGATGAATTTCTAATGTTTACAATTAATTCTTATGATCCTTATATAGGTCCTGTAGACATTCAAATTGCAGGAAGTGAAAGCAAAGAAAGTTTGCTTGCTCAAAATCCAAATTCAGCTGAGATTCATGGAAATTATGCAAATCTTGATACTCTTCTTGATTTTACAGCGGTACCTACAAATGAGTTAATTAACGTCAGTCTTTCAACTGAGTATACATTCCATGCAAATTCCTCGACTACAATTAACTCAAGAAATATGCAAATTGAAAAACCATCAACTGAGGAATTTACTCGTCTGTCATTACTTTCCTTACCTACCGAAACCATCGCAATAAAATCCATAGAAATCACTATATCCTACAAAGATTATGAAGGTTTTATTGAAGAAATATCCTACAATCTAAAACCTTTCATGAAGGAATCTGTAACAATAATGAAGCATTTAAATTTCTGGTCATATATGGGTTATTACGGATTTATTTATACATAAAATTTAGACTCAAAACTAAAACAAAAAATATTTACCTTCGTGAATATACAACACTTCTCTTTTTTCTTTCCCTTCTAGCTATAATAAGAGATGATATGAATGCTATTAGTAGAATAAACACGATATTCATGAAGAAAATAGACCAGCTTCCTGTTGGTGCAAAAGTATGTCCAAAGAAAACAGTTTGATTAGCTGAAGCTAAAAACTTCAAAATAGCACCTCCTATACCATAACCAAAACAAGCAGCAATAATTGCAATAACTCCTATTCTAGAAAAAATAGAAACAAGTACATGCAGATTTGTTCCGCCAATCATTCTTAATATAGTGCTTTCTCTTCTGCTTTCAGCATGAACATTTTGCAATATTGAATACATATTTACAACGACAACTACCAAAATGAGTAGTATTTCAGCATAAGCTAAGGTGTAAGTAAACAATAATGAACCTTTCAAATAATAATCCATATATTCTAGAGAAAGAGAAATAAAAAAATCAAAATCTGAATATGCTCTAAAAGGTATTTTCAACCATTGATCTTCTGTTTCACTTGCAACAATTATCGTAATAGATTCTTTTCCAGGTTCATATGCTCTTCTTAAAGTTATAATATTCTCGTTAACATCGATAAAAGTTAGATTTACGTAACCATATGAAATCCAAAGAGAAACACTGGAGTAGAAACCTGTTGTTGTAGAAACATCTCCATCAAATAAAGTTGAGAAAACAACAGGTAAATTAAATACTTTCGAACCATTATCATATACAAAATCAAATGTAACTTTATTTCTGTGAGAAGGAATTTTAAGTGATGTATACTGATTTGGATTAAATACTTGAAAAGATATTGGATCAGCATTCCTGTGATCAGAGAAGTAACAAGTATAATCACCTGTTGCTAATAAAGTAGAAATTATTCCATTGCTATCAGTTCTTAGAGATATTACTCTTCTTCCTCTTACATCTCTAAAGATACAATATTGATCAATAAAAGGTGAATCAGCAAAATAATCAGTTAAAGAAATAGTAACATTGGAATTTCCAACAAAAATGTCCTGTTCAATCCCTACATTTGTGTTAAGAACAAGATCATATTGTGAAGTACTGTATTCAAAAATCACATGATAACTACCAGAAAATATATGGAAATCAAGAAAACCATCATTATCCGTATTTGTTGTATAAATTGTTGAATTGAAGGAACTTCTTACTGTGACAGTAAAATTAGTCATAGGAAGCAGAGTTCCTCCTCCTTGTATTTGGAATAACAGTTTTTGATTCACATATTCTTTCCCAACATATATTGTGTAATCTATACTTTTTTGGTTATTTAAAGAATCTACCATAAACAAAGATATAATGTGTTTTCCAGCTTCATTAAAATCAAGAAGAGATAATCCTTGATATTGAATTACAGGACCTCTGTGATCTAATTGAACAAATAACTCAACAGCATCACTTTCTAGCTCTAGATATACGTCTATCTCATAGCTTCCTATTTTAGGTGAAATAATTGTTACATCAGGAAGGATTGTATCAATGATATATCCGTGTGAAGTTTGTGAATCTGGAATACTAACTAGCACAGATGAGAAATTATAATATCCATCACTTAGATAAATAGGATTATTTCCATCCATTGTAAAATTACAATCATAATAAGGGAAAGTTACAACTACATCACCAGTATAGCTACTATTTATCTGACTCGTCTGAAATTGTGAGATGTTTGATCCTTCTGAAATCTTGAAATTCCAGCTTCTTTGTCCATAATTAAAAATATCTGTCCAGTATCTGATTATTAGAATATATTCTCCTGGGTAAAGAAAGAATCTTGTTTTTTCAGCAATAGTACCGATAAAACTAGTATCTCCTATAATCTCATATTCAATACTGAAGAATCCTAAAGAGGATATCGTTAGTAAATCAATAAATGTTTGACTGATCGTTCCATGATAATCATAAGCTAAAAAGAAGTCGATGGGGACTACTCCAGTAAAATTCTCAGTGTTATATTCATAGTACTTTTGTACTAGATTCCCAGCAATATCTTGTGCTTCTATTGTTAAATTATGATAGCCTTCTTTAAATGGACAACTTATCAAACCATAAGCATATGAGAAATCTAAATTATCCCAAGAATATCGAATCATTGAGAGGCTTTCATTAGATATGTAATTCATAGAACTCCCCGAACTAATATCAGAACTATTGGAATGTTCTAGTGTTATATCAGGAGGAGAATTATCTATAGTAATTTCATAATTTCTATAATGCCAGACTGAACTGATAAGAGTTGATAAATAGAGTGTATGGTTGCCTTCATTCAAACTCTCTGTTATTATCGTTCCATTATTTGGAACAGGAACATCTGCTTGGCTATCCCAGTGATAGAGAACATCTGAAGCACCAATAGTATACCAGATTTGAATCTCATCACCTTCTTTCACTATTTTATTCTGTAAACCAATAATTCCCAATTTTTCAGGATTTGTGGATGTAATAAAAATATAACTCCACTCTTTACTTTGATTTCCAATTGAACCCTTTAATACAAGTTTGTGAATACCCTTTTCTGAGGGGACGCGAACATTGTGACTTTCTATAATTTGCCAATTATCACTATTCCATTTATACATAATGTCATGGCTAAAAAATATGGTGTCGTTAAGATAAAGAATGCTTGAAGGAGGAATCTGAGAACCATTCATAACGTTAAGAATTTGTAATTCCTCTGGTAGATTATGTGACATCGTAAAATACACTTTTGTTTCAGCATAATTTCGACTTTTATCACCATCTGATTCATAATCCTTGTTATAACATATAACTGTTAAAGAATGAGATCCTTCTTCAAAAGGTATTACAATTTGATCAGGAACTATCTCTCCTACAGAAGAAAAATGATATTCTTGAATATTTCCAGGATTTTCATCATAATAGAAGTATATTGAATAACCTAGTGTAGCTGAGATTGAAACATTAAGATCATACCCTATGAAATTGCTATGATTCTGGGGAGAATTAACTTGAATACTTGGATGTCTATCTATCAATACTACTTCTATATAATTCACTTCTCCTGTGGTAAAAGAAAATTCTCGATGGTAAACTCCATATCTAAAAGCAGCAGTATAACTTCCATTACTTGTTATGAAAGATGCTTCTCCTGTACTATTAGTATATAGATTGTATGTTTTTTGACCTAGAACTTGTTCTTCTGTAGATTTACTTTGGACATATATCCAAACATCCTCGATTGGTTCATCTTCATCTGTTTTAACTCTGAAAGTTATCTCTCTCTCAATATAATTAATAAAAATAGGAATTGATAAATCTCTCTCCAAAATTATTCGTATTGGTTCTGATACTATATTTTCTATTTCCGCTTGAATTTCATATTCTCCAAATTGTAGATCTAAACTTACACTGTTAGTATTCACAAGATACAAAGGGTCACCTACAAGTGTACCTTTACTGCTCCTAATGTATATTGTAGCATTTAATACTTCTAAGTTATCAGGTGTGTCAAGTGTTATTGTTAATGAATGTTCAGACGTAATTTTTTCTCTGATTTGCTCTTTATCAACCAAATTTGTATCTATCTTTACTCTTATGTGAGTAACCTTATTAAAATTCTCAAAAGAGAAAAATTGTCCTATCCAAAGAGGTGCAATGATCTCATCATCTAACAGTGTTCCGGATATGAATATAGATTTAACCTTCAGTTCAATTGCAGAATCAGTTCTAGTTGAGAAAATTATAAAGTATTCCCCTATTTTTAGGTTGTTTCTTTCTGCAAAATTGATTCCAATACTTACTTCAAATGTATCATTTTCATCTAGCTTATAGCCTTCTATAATTTGAACGTCTGTGAATTCTGAAAATTTATTGACATCAACACCTCTAAAATAAACTGCTTTATCTCTATAAACTGCTGCAGTCATCACTTCAGGACTGACGTCAATAACACCATAAACTGTTTTTATTGTTTCTGCTAATTCCAAAGGTAGGATACTAGTATATGGCGTTGAAGCTTGAGGATTGAAGATTACAAGAATATCATCACTTTCACCCAAATAGGAATTTGTAGAATCAACAATACTTGTCATAAGTATTGCTCCTCCCGTAATTATAGTTGAACTGATTAAGAAACCAATAAAAGCGATGAAGATACGCTTCTTGGGTAATATGTTATAGAGAAAGATATTTCTGATGTTCACATTTGATCCTCCCTAATAACTTTAATTTTAGATGCTACTATTGATGGATATATTCCTGATACTATCGATAATGATATTGCAAATAAGAAAATGATTCCTACAGTTGCAGCATTAATATTCATTGATAAGAAGGGTAATCCAATAAACGCTGAAACTAGACCAACTATACTACTTACAGCAAAATATCCAATAAACAAAGAAAGGACAGCTGAAATAACGCCAATAAACAAGGCTTGCATCATAAATAGAAGAATTATTTGTCCCCTAGTTGCACCAATTGATCTTAAAATAAATATCTCTTCTTCGCTTTCTTTGACTAAGGTATAAATGCTGTAAGTTATAGAAACAAGCATCAAAACAAAGAACATGACCTCTAATAAAGTGAGTGTTTTTACTACCTCTTCAGTTGCATAACGAATAAAATTCTGTGTTTGTTTTTCTTCTGTAATTTCAAGATCATCAAACTCCTTAGTTATTTCTTCAATTATTGTACTAATCTCTCTTGTATCTAAAATAAATAGCTCAATAAAAGAAACATAATTCAGAGTGGTATTTATATAGAAATCGTTAATTGAACCTAAAACTTCAATATCAAATTCTTGACCAGTTTCAAGAATATTAGCTACTGTATAATTATCTTTAATATAGAAAGATGAGGATGAATTTAATACAACAGTTGGACTTTCCACTTCCACAATAGCTCCAACTCCCGCAGCTAAAAGATTTACAATCTGTTGTCCCATAATCAACTCATTATTCTCTGGTGGATCAAAACCATAGGTATACTTTGGTTTGTGATATTGATGGAAAGTAGTGAAATTCAATAAACGTAAATGCGTATCAATCTCAACTCCAGTTTCCCCAATAACAGATACAGGAAAATAAAGTTGAGGTAGAATTATATTGACATTAGGTGTTGTTTCAGAATACTCTTCCAAAAAAGCAATTACTTCTAGATCTATTCTACTGTCAGATAAGCTTTTTTGATTTTCTGTAATTAGAAGATAATGCGAGGGTTGGATTATATTTGCCATACCACTAATATTGGATGCATAACCTCCAACAAGAAGAACAGTTGCAAGATAGATAACCAAAGCTAAGGTCAAAGTCATAGTAGCTTGATATGTTCTCTTTCTGTTATGAAAAAAGAATCTAACAATAAACCTTAGCATTTCCTATCACTCTCTCTTTTCTAAAAGTAGAAAATAACGATATAAAACTTTCTAAACAAATGAAAGGAAGAATTACTCTCCTTTCATAATGTATTTTGTTATGTAGGTGCTGCCCAAGAGAAGAAGAACAATCTCTGAATAATCAATGTAAGATATATCGAAACCGCTATTGCGAAAAGTGATGGTATTCTCGTCTTAGGAGGTGTAATCCTATTTACCCCTATACCTAGGAAGAGTAGGAAAATAACTAGAAATATATTAAGCGGTATTTGTACTGCAAGTTGGTACGTTAGATGCAAAGATTCCTCTGCAAATATTGCCTCACCTGGATGAAGTCCTATAGCTTCAAGATAAGTTGTTCCTCCAAATATACTCCCGATTAGAAGTAAGAAGATCGCAATTGATGAGATATACATTGCATTCTTGTAGACATTTCCCCATTTCTTTTCACCAAGTAACAGTGAATAAAGTAGTGGAAAAACGAAAACCCATGAGAACCATGTTACTGAACCAATTAAGATTTGATCACCTATGTCACTCTGATGTATGTTAAATGTAAGAAAATCAAAATCAGCATCCAAGCCACCTATCAAGTTACCAGGTGATAATGGATATACTCGCAGTTCTACAAAGTATCCTCCTGCAAAGCACATTATACTTAGAAAGACAACGAATGAAACGAATATGTTAATTAAGAAATAATTAGGAAGAAGTTCTGCATAACTAGCTCTTGTTGGTCTTAATAGGTAGTCTCTTGAGAATCTAAAAATATCCTTTACATGAGTAAATTTGAATAATAAATAAACTGCTATTGCAGGTATAGCAATTACTGCAATTAGAAGTAGAATATATAAAATGAAATCAACAGTACCTATTGTTAGTTTATCCAACAAACCATTCCAAATGAAGGTTTTAATATCAAAATCTGGCATTCCCTTGAATGGTGGAGAACCAAATACAAGCATAGTATACCAACTTATTGTTAAAGCTACAAATATAGTTGACAAATAATCCCATACTCGGAATTTTCTCTTTTGAGTGTCAAGATACCATAATTTCCTATATATGATTTCAGTTGCATCAACTTCAAAATCTGAAAGAACCAAACCATCTACCCTTAATTCTCCATATTTCTCAAAGAATCTTTTGGCAATCATATCGAGAAGGTCCTCTGTATCTTTTGTATCCATCCTTTTATCAACTGTTAATACAAACAACAGATCGCTTTCTTCTTCTTGAAAAACTACTCTTGATGTTACCATCTCAAATTCAGATATTTTCTCTCTTTGTGTTTCTGATGCCATAGAATATATTGCACTCATTAAACCTCCGGTGAGAGCAACATCAACAGCTTCTTCTGTTTTCTCAAATTCTTGACTATAGAAAATTTGTCCATAAGTTGTTAAAATGAGAAGATGCTTTATCACGCTATATTCCCCTTTTCTTATATCTCTTTATATGAAAGCTCTATCCTAAAAATCTTGTGGCGAAGTCCAATAGAAGAAGAAAGGAATGATAGATAAGTATCTTTAAGTTCCTTCGTAGTATGCATCTCTATAATTTTCTTGTTCTGCTGTTAGTTGATCTATTTGATAATCCATTAATTCCAGCTTTAGTTTTGCAATTGTTTCATCTTGTTCTCTTGGAATATCGTAAACTTTGTTTTCTAAGTTTTTACCATTTTCAGCTAAATAAATTAAACTTATCAGTTGATTTGCAAAAGACATATCCATTACTTCTGAGGGGTGTCCTTCAGCAGCTGATAGATTAACAAGTCTTCCTTTCGCAAGAAGATATATTCGTCTTCCATCTTCCAGAACATATTCCTCATTATTCTCTCTGATTTCTCTTTTTGATTCTGAAAGTTTTTCTAAATCACCAATGTTAATCTCTACATCATAATGACCAGTATTACATACAATTGCTCCATCTTTCATTATTTTGAAGTGTTTCTCAACTAGTACATCTTTCATACCGGTTGCAGTAATGAATACATCCCCAATTCTAGCTGCGTCGTTCATTTTCATCACTCGAAAACCATCCATAGCAGCTTTTAAAGCTTGAATTGGGTCTACTTCAGTTATTACAATATCTGAACCTAAACCTGAAGCATTTTTAGCTAAGCCTTTTCCACAGTAACCATAGCCTGCAATAACCACAATTTTTCCTGCAAAGATAATATTTGTTGCTCTTAAAATACCATCTAATGTAGATTGTCCAGTTCCATAATAATTATCAAAATCACTTTTTGTTTCTGCATCATTGACTGCGATAATTGGATAAAGAAGCTTTTCAGCTCTATCCATTGCACGAAGTCGATGCACTCCTGTTGTTGTTTCTTCAGTGCCACCAATTATATTTTCCGCTAATTCAGGTGATTCTGAATGAACTCTGAAGATAAGATCTGCACCATCATCCAAAGTCAATGTTGGCTTTAATTCTAATACTTTATCAATTGCCCAGTAAAAATCCTCTGTATTCATTCCGTACCATGCAAAAATAGGAATGCCTTTTACTGCTAAAGCAGCTGCTACATCATCTTTAGTGGACAAAGGATTACATCCACTCCAAGATAGTTCTGCTCCCGCTGCCAACAGAGTTTCAACAAGAACTGCTGTTTCTTTTGTTACATGAAGACATCCTGCTATTTTCATTCCTTTTAGTGGTTTTGATTCAGAAAACTTTTTTCGAAGTTTCATTAGCACTGGCATTCTTGATTCTGCCCAATCAATTTTTTTTCTACCTTGTTCTGCCAAATTGATATCTTTAATTTTATAATCCATACTTGAAGCATCTTTTTGGAGTCTTAAAAATGTGTCGAGTAAAGATAACTAGTGCAAAAAATTAATCTACTACGATGATATTTTTTTCTTGTGAAAAAAACAAGACAACCACTTATTATAGCTCATAGAGGGGCTTCAGTAGATGCTTATCCTAATTCAAATGAAGCTTTTAAGTTAGCTATTGAACAGAAAGCAGATATGATTGAACTTGATACTCATTTAACCAAAGATGGTTTTTTTGTTGTTTATCATGATTTTGTAATCGAACATCAAGAAAATAGATATAAAATATCAGAAATAAATCTAGAGACTATAAAAACAATATTTTTACCAAATAATGAACCAATTCCATTGTTAGAAGATGTTTTAAAACAAATGCTATCTAAAATAAGATTCAATATAGAAATTAAATGTCAGATTGAGAGAGAGGAATTTGATGCTCTACTTTCAAGTGTAGGAGGAGATAATTCTAGAATCTTAGTAAGTTCCTTTAGACGTAAAGTTTTGTATAATCTTAGAAATTCTGATTTGGGTTATTCTTTAGCTTTTTTGTGTAGGCGTTTAGGTTGGAGAGCTAGGAGAATGGTTCAATATGATTTTATTGAAGCAATTAATCCATCTTACAAACATCTAAGAAAGAATCATGTAAAATTCTATCATAAAAATAACAAAAAGGTTTATTCGTGGACAGTAGATAAAGAAAAAGACATCAAGAATTTAGTCACAAAAAGAGTAGATGGAATTATAACAAATATTCCTCAAAAAGCAAGAAAAATAATTGATTCATTATGAGTTTCAGTTTTACTTCTCAATCTTTTTAACTAAAGAGAACGCAAATTCTTGCCAGTCAGTAATTGCATTTATGTACTTAAGTAATTCTTCTAAAATTTCGTCTTCAATATAAAATAACATACTAATTATCTCTGGATTATATCCTTGTTCAATTATTCTTTTATAATCACTGGGTTCTTCAATAATTTCAATACCATATGTGTCGTTTTTTGAAACCATGACTTCTATAAGTTCAGGTTTAATCCCTTCATTTATTGTATTATAAATTTGAACAAATTCTGTTTTTTTTGCCAATTCCTTACTTACTCTAAGAACAGAAGATGAATACCCCCCTTCTTGAACAAAAAATGGAATTAACCAAAAAGACTGACTGGGCAGTGTAAGTTCGATATTTGGACATGTTTGTTGGTTAGCTAAGTTTTCAATGTCTAACAAGAGTTGATTTATTGTGTCATTATCTCTATAATCTAATAATATTACAATCTCTTCAATAACTAAAGTTTTGATATCTCTTTTGATTTCTTCTTCCTCTTCTTTTTCTATCTCAACAAGCCATATTATATATCCTATATTTTTTTCATTTAAACAAATTAGATTTATCTGAGCATTCCGAGAAACAATTGC
>JAEOTG010000156.1 GCA_016839985.1 Candidatus Heimdallarchaeota archaeon
CCTAAACAGTAGTCACATAAACAATGATTTTCAAGAATCTCGAAAGTTATTTCCTCTAAATTCATCTACATCAAACTCTCAATGAAATAATTAGTCAGAATTACTTGTTCATCTATATCAAGGGATCCCAAAGGTAATTTAATTGCTTTATGACTTGGAATTTTGCCCTCAAAATTGTAGAAGAAAACATATGGTGATTTTGATCTGGTTAAGGAATGTGTTTCAGTGATAGAATTATCCTTAACAACATCTATCCAGGTATCTTTAGAGTGTTTTTCTAGAATCCAGTTAATGTTTTTCTTATAAACAGAAAGTCCAGAAGTTAATTTCCCACTTCTTGATTTTGAATCTTTGATGTGGTTTTTTACTCTTAAAAGAAAGTGAGCAGCAGAGAAAAAACTTGGTCCCAAATACTTTAGAGTTTCTCCGTTAAAAGTAACAATATAAGGTGTGTTTTTGTATTCTGTACAATAATACACAAAATTTTTTCTACGGAATTGGTTTGATAAGAAGAAGGCATCTGAAATTGCTTTAATAAAAGATCCCATTGAATTGATTTTTGAATTTTGTATGTATAACTCTGATTTTGAAAATGAAAGTGGCGGAGCATTAATAACAAAATAATATTGTAACATGAATAGTTCACATGGCTTGTATTATACTTATCCAAGTAATCCTGGTGGTATTCCTGGTATTTGCATTCCACCTCTACGACCTTTTCTCATTCGTTTTACGAGTGCAGTAACAGTTTTGTGCTGACTTATAAGCTCTTTGACTTCATTAATAGAGCGACCGCTTCCTTTTGCTATTCGCTGAATTCTTGAACTACTTAATTTTGTTTTACCATCTAACTCATCATCAGTCATTGAAGACATAATAACCTTGAATCTTTTCATATTCTCTTTGGAAAGATCTAACATATCTTCATCAAAAGACATTCCTAAGCCTGGTATCATTGACATCATTCGTTTCAAGGATCCCATCGAGCCGAAACTATCCAAAAGTTCCATCATTTGACGGTATGAAATTTTACCACTGAGCATACTCATGGCTTCTTCTTTACTAGGTAAAGCTTCCATATCCTTTACTTCTTTTAGTAGTCCCTCTAAATCACCAACACCTATAAGTCTTCCAACGAATGATGTTGGATTAAATTCCTCTAAGGAATCTAAATCTTCACCGTCTGCTAAGAATTTGATTGGAACTTTTGTTGCTGCTGCAGCAGATAAACTTCCTCCTCCTTTAGCAGACCCATCCATTTTTGTGACAATAATAGAACCTATTTTTGTAGATTGTGCGAAAGCTAATGCTTGTTCATAAGCTGTTTGACCTAGATTAGCATCAATAACAAGAATTATTTCATCAGGTTTTGTTTTTTCACTAATCTCTTTCATTTCTTTAAGAAGTGTTTTTTCTTCTTTGTGACGACCTGCTGTATCAATTAGAATAACATTATATTTCTCATCTATGAATTTCTTAACACCATCAGTAGCAATTTTTACAGTATTTTTATTGTCAGGATCTCCATAAACTGGAACATCTATGTTATCACAAAGTTGTTGAAGTTGCTCATAGGCCCCGGGTCTAAAATTATCCACCGTTATAACAGCAACTTTTTTTCCTCTTTTTTTAATGTATTTTGCAAGTTTAGCAGTAGTAGTTGTTTTTCCAGAACCTTGTATTCCAACTAGCTCTATGATTGTAGGACGATCTGGGTTTAAGTTTAGTGGATATGCTTTTGTACCTAAAAATTTAGTAAGTTCTTCATGTATAATTGAAAGAACACTTTTTTTTCGAGAAAGTCCATCCGGCAGTTCTTTTTCAAATGATTTACGCTCTACTTCATTGACTACATTAGCAGCTAAGTCAAATTGAACATCAGCTTCAAGTAAAGCTTTTAGCATAGCATTTTTGAGTTCTTTAATAACCTCTTTATCAGGTGGTCCTCCTCTGATAATTTTTGAAATTGCTTTGTGAAGAGAGGTTCCAAGTTTTCCTAACATGAATATTCAAAAAAAGAAGAAAAGAGAGATTAAAGAAGATTTTGTTTTGTGGGTAAAGCAAAAGAGCAAGAGAGTTCTCAATTACAACACAAGTTCATCTTCTTTGATTTGGACAGGCTCTGCAGATAAACTAGCTCTTCTATGAATCTTAATTGTGTCTACATAGTATACTTTGCCTGTGATTTGAGAACGTCGACCAATTTTTATAATCCTTCCTTTGATATCTCCATCTACAAACGTCCTATTTATCTCAACTCTATTCTTCGCGAGAATGTTTCCATGAATCCTATAAGGATGTTTAATTCTTCCTATTCGAAGATTTCTCCACCATAGTCTAAAACCTGTAAAAAGATCTTTAGCAGTTACATCACCATTTATGTTAGCTGACCCTTTCATATCAATAAGTTCTTGTGATAGAAGGTTACCTCCAACATGTGCAGATCCAGAAGTTAAAAATCCTTTTTCAGCTTGAACACCTTTTTCCGATTTGAAAGATCCTGAAGTTTTTATTAAACCTAGAAGCTTAGTTTCTCCACCTATTTTTGCTGATCCACTGAATCTCGCATCACTGTCTCCGTTAAGATTCTCTCCAACACTAAAAGATCCTGAGCTTCTAACAGAACCTAGTGTTGCTAAGCTACCATCTACTCTAAAAGATCCTGAGCTATTTGAGGTTCCATTAGAAACCAGATTACCCAAACATTTCAAGGATCCTGAGCTTTTTATTCCATTACATTGAAAATTTCCATTAATCTTACCAGATCCTGAAATTTTTACAAATTTATCAACAGTTCCGCTAGATATACTAGCAGAACCAGAAACTTTGATTCTTTCTCCATCTTCTCTTAAACTTCCTGAAGAGCTTACCATAGCTCTTTCCATCAATTCTTCATTTTCATTTATTTTTTCTTTTGACATCTTTAATTTCTCCTTAATTCTTAAAGTTGTAATTTTTCTCTACTTATCTTAACTGGTTCATTTGCTAATTCTGCTCTATTATCTATATCAATTCTCTCAACGTAAAATACAGTTCCATTAACTTTTGTAAAAGGTCCAATTTCAACGTTTAATCCTTTAACATCTCCACCAACATTTGTGTTTGCTATATATAAATCTCCAGTTGCAAAAACATCTTTTCCAATTTCTGATCTACTAAGCCTTTTACGTCTTAAAAAGAATGAATCTTTTCCTTTATTGATTGAAACATCTTCTCCAACCAGATTTCCAGCAATTTGTGTTTTTCCTTCTATTTCAACAGTTCCTTGTGAAAGCAGATTTCCAGCAATATTAGAGGAACCAGCAAATTTTATTCCTACTACTGCTTGTACATTTTCATTACACTTAAAACTTCCAGCAGCTGTTAATCTTCCTTGAACAATAGTTTCTTTATCTATCTTTGCAGATCCTGAAAATTTTGCATCTTTGTCTGTTTGAAGGAAGCCCTCACACTTAAAAGATCCAGAAGCTCTTACGTCCCCTCGAGCTGTTATGTTTCCAAAGCTCTTTAAGGAACCAGCTGTTTTAAACTGATTGCAAATAACATCACTATCAATTTTTCCTGATCCTGCAATACGAATATCTTTTGGAACTTCTCCTCCAGTAATTCTTGTAGAACCTGCTACAGATACAGAACCATTAGTCATTACCTTAACACCAGAAGTGTAAATTTGAGAAGCTTCTTGATGAATATCAAAATCTTTCTTAACGCCATCTAGTTTTTGTGTGTAACGTTCTTTTAACTCGTCATAGTTCTCTTTATCAATTTCACCGTCTTTGTACCTCTTCTCAAGGAGTTCTAGTAATTCTTCATACATTTTGATTTCGTGCTTTGCCAATTAATTCACCAAGATACAAATAACAAGCCTTTATTTAATCGTTTTTTTAATCATTTAGATTATGTTTTTAATCTCTGGGTTAATCCGTTGTAATTATAAGGTAAATGTGTTTAACCCATGAGTTAAAACAAAAAAATACAATAAAAAAACAAGGTTAAAAACTAAAATGAAATTTGGTGCGGGGAGGGAGATTCGAACTCCCGAACTACTAAAGAACGGATGACTTTTCCAGCCCTTTTTTCTTCGCTTTTCAGCTAGATCTTAAGTCCGCCGCCGTTGGCCACTTGGCTATCCCCGCAAACAAAGTCATTAGTCATGACTACTTTATTGACTTTCATTCTTTTTTAAGATTTTTCATTTTGATATGAAACTATAATTGAGCTAAGGTTCCAATCTTGTTGGATCTCTTGGATGTAATCTTGCTTCTCTAATATTAGTTAAATTTAGAATCTGTTGAACAAATCTCTCAATTCCAGTACCACTTCCACCATGAGGTGGTGCTCCATTTCTGAAGAATTGCAGATAACTGTCAATATGTTTTATGTTAAAACCTTTCTCTTTTGCTTGTACTGTTAAAACATCAATTCTGTGTTCTCTTTGTCCTCCTGTTGTCAATTCTTGTCCTTTGTATAGTAAATCAAAGGATTTAGTCAAATTAGGGTCTTTATCATCTTTCATTGTATAAAATGGTCTTACACTCCATGGATATTGATCAACAAAAACAAAATCAGAATCCCATTTTTCCTTAACGTATCTCCCAATTATTTTTTCAGCTTCAGCATCCAAGTCTTCATAAAGATCTAAATCTTTTCCTTCCTTAGTCAAAATATCATTGCATTCTGGTATTGTAAGTACAGGCCATTCTTTTGGTTGATTATCTATTGTAACCTCTAGCTCATCCAAGGCTTTACTCTTCTCTGTTTTAATCTTTTCCAGAGAATAACTTATTGCATCTTGTAAAACCTTCATCACATCTCTCTGATCATTAATATAGGATATTTCAAAATCTATGGATGTATATTCGCATAAATGCCTGTTAGTATGATGCTTTTCAGCTCGAAAAACTGGTCCTATCTCAAATACTCTCTCAAATCCTGCCATAAGCATCATTTGTTTGTAAAATTGAGGAGACTGTGCTAAGAAAGCTTTCTTATCAAAATAATTTATCTCGAATACATTAGCTCCGCTTTCAGTTGCAGATCCTACAATCTTTGCTGAAAAAAATTGCAAAAAATCATTTTCTTTAAAATATTCTTGTATAGAGTATGCAACAGAGCTTTCAATTTCAAAGATTTGAGAAACTTTCCTATTTCTTAAATCTAAAAACCTAAAATCATATCTTTTATCTGGATTTGTTTCAATTTTATCTGTAATTGCTATTGGATATTCTTGCTCTCTCTTATTTAGGATTTTCAAGGAAGATGGAAGGACTTCTTTACCATCTGGAGCACTTTTATTCTCAATGACTTCTCCAGCAACAACAATTATGTCTCCTTCATGAAGTTCAAGAGAGAATATTTCTTGTGATACTTTCTTCTTGGGCATTATAATTTGAACTATTCCTGATCTATCTTGAAGTTGAGCAAACCTTAATCCACCAAGATCTCTAACTTGTTGTATCCATCCTGCTATTGTTACACTATCTATATTTGTTGCAAATATTTCTGCAATAGCATTTCTTTGTTTTAAATCCATTTTATATCCTCAGAGTTTTTGATTGCTTCTTTGAAACTGAATTAAAAAAGATTCGCTTTATTGTTGTGATTCTAGAATTTGGATTTTAGGGAAACAATTATTTAGTTGTCAAATATAATGAGTTTTAATAATGACTTCAAAGAAGATTGTAATAAAATTTGGAGGGTCTGTTCTTTATAAGGAAAATATGACATTAAACGTGGAATTGATAAACAACATAATTAATGTAATAAACTCTCTCCATGAAGAGGGACATAAAATAGCTATAGTGGTTGGGGGAGGAAAATTAGCTAGAGTTATTATTCAAGCTAGTGATGTTTTAGGACATGTTACAACATTCAAAGATATTCTAGCTGTTGAATCAACAAGAATTCATGCATTATTAGTTATAGCTTCCCTGAAAGATAAAGCATATTTATTAGTTCCAAGATCTTTTGAGGAAGTTGGAAAAGCGCTTTCTACAGATAAAATAGTAGTTACTGGAGGGCTTCAACCAGGTCAATCAACAAGTGCTGTGTCTGCATTATTAGCTGAATACTGGGGTGCAGATTTCTTGTTAAACCTAACCAACGTAGATAAAGTCTATAACAAAGATCCTCACAAATTTCCAGATGCAAAACCTATTGATAATATGACCTCGGAAGAGTTACTGGAGATAATTTTAAAACAAGAAGAAGAACCAGGAAAATATGATTTATTCGATACTGTCGGTTGCGAGATTATTAAAAGATCGAATATAAAACTGATTTTTATTAATGGTTCTAACCCAGAAAATATCAATAAAGTTGTTAAAGGAGAACAAGTAGGAACAATAGTTAATGGTTAATTCAAATTCTCATAGAGTCTTACTGATTAGTAACCATCAAATAATTTGTATCTAAGAATAGCTGCAATTCCACCAAACGCACCATACAACATAGCTCCGTCTTCATGACTAGTTGCTATGACTTCAAGGTTTGCTCCTGTATTTTTTGATAATTCATGTAATTCTGTAATCAAATCTGTCTCTTTATCAATATACAATTTAGTTTCATTACACTTTGGGCATTTTCTTTCAGATAAATCTTTTACAAATTCATTGTAATTTTTTGTTTTAACCGATTCTATATTGCTATAGGAGCAACCATCACAATTGATTTCTATATTAACACGATCAACATCTTCACTTACTAATACAGTTTCAACAGCTCCTTTTTCAAGAGCTTCTCTAACCTGTTTTTCACCATAAGTTGCTAATCCAGTGTCTTTTCCTAGATGTTCCATAAAATTTTGTGTTAACTTTCTCTCTTTTATTAATTCGAAATCAGATAAATCCTCTTCTGCTTTTTCTAGTAATTCTCTCATACCTTGGATATTCAAATATCCAACATCGTGAATTCCAATCACTTTTTCTTTCAAACGATAATCTATTTCTTTTGATTCTAAAAATTCAGCTTTAGATAAAGCAGGTCCACCAACCACAATACCTTCAACTGGATAGTTATTCATGAATGTGTCATTCATCTTTGTAGCTACTTTAGTAAACCATTTTTGGGCTGCTTCATCAACCAAGCGTTGGTAACGACGTTGAGATTGACCACCCATTCTAGTTTTTCCAGGAACAAAGGAATCTTCATCCCAAACAATATCTAAACGTGATCCTTGTACAATTGCTAACGTAGCTCCACCTCGAGAAACTAGTGCTAAACCGTATCTTAATTTGCTTTCTAGCATGTCTTTGAGGTGATCAATATGAAAGACATAATCACATACGTATAGTTTAATTCCCACTCTCTCAGGCGGGTAAATTAGGAAATATTCAACTTTGTTACTTTGAGTGATTCCACAGAAAATTGCAATACCATTCTTACCCGGATCTGTAAGATTCTTCATTCTGGACATAATTGATGAAAGTGCAGATTGAACTGCCTTTCCAGTACTTTTATCCTTAATATTTGTAGCAGTGCCATATTCGTCTCTTAATTGAGAATTAATGTCAGATAGTCTAGTTCCAGGAGGAATATATAGCGATACCAAACTTGTAGACATGTTAAAACTACGTCTGGATTCCAGCTTCTCTATTTCATGCTTAAGTAAGTAGCGTTCAACTGAAGATCTTTTTTCTTCTTTTTCTTTCTGGTGAGACATTATTATCTTCTCTATTCTTCAACTTGTGTGAAATCTTGAGCATATAGCTCTAGTTCCCCATGTTTGCGTTTTAGATAAATAAATTTCGTTTGCTATTATTACTTTTGGTTTATCGCTTTTTTTAGAAAAATTTTAGAAAGATAAAGAAATAACATAAATGAGAAACATGCTAGAAAAAGAACAAGTTATAATTGATGTATTAGACATATTTGTTTCAGCAAAAAGAGGTCTAGCTTTTGGAGATGTTATGTTTCAATTAAATGATATCTACAGAGCAAAAGGGGAAATAATGGAAAAATCACTGCTTACAGACATCTTAAATGATTTAACCATGCAAGGCTTTCTAAATAAATTCCAAGTTGGAACAATAGATAGTTGGAAGATTACTGAAGAGGGAGAAGACCATTTCTACAGTATGTAAAATAATTAAGAGAAGAGGTCTTTTGATTTGAGAGAATATCTTGGGTTACCTATAGAAAGTACCGAAGAAATGATTCAATACAATAGTAATGAAGTTGATGTAAAGAAAATAACTATCTATGAGACCGATGATTTTCAGGATTCAGTTATGAAACAGGATTGGGAGTCTAAAGAAACCGAAAGAGAAGTATTTCGTGTTTATGAAGAAGTAAAGAAAACAGAAGATAAAGAATTCTGGGAAGATATACGATTTGATTTGATTGTAATTCAACCTGGGAACTTAGGAGAAGAATTTTTCAAAACACTTGGGTATTATAAATCCTTTGCAGATAATGAATACAGATATCCTGAA
>JAEOTG010000157.1 GCA_016839985.1 Candidatus Heimdallarchaeota archaeon
AGCAAACCTTGAACTTTTCCCTTTATAGTTTCAGCTTCTTCTAAAAGCTCTATTTTGAATTCTTCAAAGGTTTCGGAAGATATTGGAGGGGCGTCAAAAATTGTAAAAGATGAGCGAGCTGCATAATATGGCAGTGAGAAGATGTTCTCGAGATCTTGATAAACCGATGCCCATCTATAAGCACCTAATCTTAGCAAATGTTTACTTGTTTCATGAAATATTACATAGATAGGGCCAAATATTGTTGAAATAAAAGAGAGAAGTAACATAATAGTTCCTATCATTAAAATTATGACAATTCTTGGTAAAGCTGGAAACCATCCTTGTATTATTAATATCAATGATTCTCCCCAGATTATTGTAGGAGCAAGAATGAGCAGTATTGGAGAAATCCCCATACTTATTGCTTGTCCAATTCCTCTTCTTAATGGATAAGCTTTCTTAACCTTTTGCTGATTAATAACTAGTTCATCAAGTTCTTTTGAAACATCCATAACTTCTTTGGATTTCTTTCCTGCGAATATTTCAGATACAGAAAGAGTTGTTTGTCTTAACATATTTAGAAAAGGTACGTATTCTCTCAATGCTTGAGGAATAAAAATATCAAAAAGGACTAAGATAAATTTAGCTCCAATAGATAAAATAGTGAAAATAACGGAGAGAAAATTAAAGGAAAATCGTGCTGCTTTGGGAAGAATTTTTTTCTCTTTATCAGCTTCTTCATCTTTGACTAATTCTTCCTTTGATTTTTCTTCCTTAAGTTCTTTAGAACTTTCTTTCGAAGCTGACATAAGTTTACTTTTACGATATTCAATTTTAATATTGTGAAAGTGTCGCTGAGAGTATATTATGATATTAATAAATCTGAAAGGAGCATTTTTTCGTATATTTCTTGATAAATTGAAACTAATGATTCTGTAGCTAATTCTTTTTCAAAATCTCTTCTCATTCTTTCTTCTTCGCTTACTCTTGTCCATATTCTTTTAATTATATTATAGATAGATTTGAAAAAAGACCATACCAATAATGGTAATAATAGTATAAGTTTAAGCAAAAATCTTCCTGTTCTTTTCAAAAATACTATAATATCAAATCCAAAATCTCTTTTGATATCTAACTGTCTTCCTATCTTTTTAACAGCTACAAAAGTTGTTGTAAAAGTTTCACTGATTTCTTGAAATCTAGTTCTGTAATATCTCCAAATTTTTAGGATTCTTGTGGAGAAAATTGTTCGTATTATTGTTGCAAAAACATGTTTAAAATATGCAAATAAAGCTTTGAACAATACAAAGGTTGGTAAAACAAATGCTAACAACGAAATTAAGATTTTTTTGGAAAATGTTTTGTACCATGGATTAGGTTCATATTTATCTCTAATATATTGTTGAGCACCTAGAGCTAGAGCAATTGCTAACTTATTGTACTCAATATCTGACATTAATTGCTTATACTTCTTCTCATGTTTCGCTATTCCTTTTAGAGCTCCTGTTATTATAACAGAGGTATAAAGATCATAGCTCAAGAATTCATCTTCTAATTTCTTAATTATTAGTTGGAATGATTTTTTTGCTTCACTTTCCTTCATGTTATACATTTTAGCAAACTTTTCTCGTGCTTTTTCTCTCTTCCAAGGAATTATTGAAGCTTCTTTTTCCCAGATGAGCAGAGCAAAAATTCTAGCCGTTTCTTCCTTTATTTTTGAGATATCAAGCTCATCTAAAGGTAATTCAGCTTCATTTAATAACCGTTCTAGAAGTTTCTTTGATCTGTCTGGAACATTTTGTGAATCCATTGCAAGAAGACTTTGAGTTTTTTTCTTTATTGTATTTAACTCATCAACGATTTCAAGTTTGAAATCATGATATGTTTCAGAGGAGATTGGAGGTGAATCAAAGAAACTAAATGAGGATTTTGCAACATGATATGGTAACGAAAAGAGATTTTCTAAACCTTGATAGATTGCAGCCCATCTATACCCTTGATGTTTCATTAAAATAGAGCTACTCTCATGAAAGAGAGAATATATTGGACCAAATATTGTTGCTAACCAAGAAGTTAGCAGTAATCCGGTTCCAAATAGAGAAATAGACCAAAATTCAGATAATCCAGTTGCATCCTTTATTAAACCAAGAAGATCTATGTATTTTATACCATAAATTCTACCTATAGCTGTTGGTATTCCAATAAAAACTATAGGAGTTACTGCAAGATTGAATACTTCACCAAGACCTCTACGTAAAGGGTAGGCTTTCATCATTCTTTGTTCTCTAAGAACCAATTCATTAAGTTCTTGAGATACCTCAACTATTTCTTTTGATTTCTTTCCTGCAAATAAATTAGCAATTGTTAATGTATATTTTCTATACATATGAAGAATAGGAACTAATTCTCTCAAACTTCGAGGGAAAAAAATATCGAAAAGAATAAGACCAAATTTACCA
>JAEOTG010000001.1 GCA_016839985.1 Candidatus Heimdallarchaeota archaeon
ATTTATGGTGGATTTAACCTAATAAAGGAAGCTGCAAAGACAAGAAGATATAAAAGAAAAAAACCAAAGGTTACTACTTCTCAGTAAAATTTATATATCCTTGCTTTTTATTAGTCTATTATGGGGGAAAATCATTGCAAAAAATGTTTAGTGGGGTTATGGAACTACATACTCTCGCATAAGAAGCGTGTTTTCTTAGGTTTGACTCTGATACTCATAATCTTCTTAATTTTGCCAATCCATTTATCAACTGAACACAAAACATTTGAAATCCAAGTGCCACATAAAGAATATGAACATCAAGGGTCATTACAATATAAGATTCAAGTGAAGAATAATTGTCCTTCTACATACTCTTATGAGAAAGATGAATTTAAAGGTCTTTCAGATATGTCTGATCTTGAGTTTGACAATAGACGTGAAGAAGATAAAGAAAGAACTATCACTTTTTCATTTGGCGATTATGATATAACTCTCTTTGGTATTGAAAAGTGCGATTGTTTAAATGATAAGAATATCAGTTTTGGACAACCTCAGAGATGTATCCTTGATAATGCAAGGGTATTTGGATATTTCAAGGAGAAAAGCTCTGAAGAAATAGTTTTTATACCATTTGTTGCTGATACAAAAATTCAGATCTTATCACCTGATAAAAAATTTAAACTATCTTTTGAAGTAGAACAGATAAAAGAAGCAATAAAGAATGACCGTTATATCAATGTAAATACAGAATATGTTGTTACTGCGATTATTACTTCTCCCAAGAGGAAAGTTCATCCTTATGCACTTAATATTGCAAAGTGGATTAATATGGTGAAGGACCCTTTGAAAACAATATATGATGCGCAAAAAGAAGAATGGGAATATGAATAAGATGGAAGAATCTAAGAAAAATGGATATATTGCAGGAGGAATATTTCTGATAATAGGTATTTTAATTACTGTAGTAGGAACTGATTCTGGTTGGTCATCCGGGAAGATTACAATAATTTTTGGTTTATTTATGGTGTTATTAGGTATTGGAGGGATTTGGAAACCAGATATTATTGGACAACCTCTTGCTCACTATTTAACGAAATTAGCTGAGAAGCAAGAAAAGGAGACTATACAACAACAAAATACAAAAAATAGCACTCAGGCAGTAGCTAAAGATTATAGTAAAATGAATATACAAAATCATTATTATAAAAGTGATTTGCCTGAAGAAAAACAAGTAGATGAGAAAAAAGAACTAATTAAAGAGGTTAATAAGGATTTATCAAAAGATAAATTATCAAATATCTTAATAAAATGTATTCGTTTGGCAAAAATAATTAACTCAGAAAAAGATGTTTTTTGGCTTGAAAATGAAGCTTATGGTTTTGAAAAAAACAAAGAAAAAATTAATGAAAAAGATAATGAAAAAGAAGTTCCTGATTATAGGATTATTAACACAGAATTTAGGATAGCAAGCACTGCAGAAATAGGATATACTCCCATTAATTACAAATTAACTTTAGGGCACCCTATATTTGAAATTGAAGGGTGGATTGAATCCCATGAAAAAGTTACTTCTCCTGGTGAACTGGTCTTACGTGCGCCTATGACTGAAACGTTTAAGAAAGTATATAAGCAGACTATGCACAATGATCCACCTAATGAAGATATCCCTTATATTATTTCAGTAGGAGAACTAAAGAAAGTAATAAATGGTTTAAAGTTAAAAATATCTGATTTTGTAAATTCAATAAAATAAGTAAAGCGCCAATTAGAAAAAATAATTCTTATTTTTCAACGAGAAATATAGTTAAGGGTGACAAAAATATTGAAACTAATGATATTATATACCCCGACCTCGAGATTTCTCCCACACGTAACAGCCGTGGAGTGAGGTGAGAAAATTCAGAGGTGTGAGGCAAAACGCAAGTTTTGAGTTAGCAAGCAATAATTTTTTATAACTATATAATATTCCAAGGTTATGGCCTCAAGAATAATCGATCCAAGATTTCTTTTAAGTGACGTGAGAACTGATGGAATCATTGCATCAAAGAGAGATAGGGAAGCAGTTGGTATCATTTCTTGTTTTGAGGAAGGAGATGATTTTGTAGCTATTAAAAGATACAAATTTCATTCTATCAGTGGAGGTTATTCATTATATGATACTTTAGAGCAAGTCTTTCTTCATGCATATGACTTATTATACTCCTATTTAGAGGTTGGAAAAGATTGTTATAAGATTATGAAATCTGGAAGAAGATTTGCTTTGTTGTCATATCACTCACATCCTATGGGTTCTTGGTCAAATAGAGATCTAAAATCATTAAAGGTATTGTATGAATCACCACAATACTCATTAGTTGCATTGTTATATAGAGCTGATACAGACGAATTTCAGGCTCTTGATTCAAATCTTACAGAGATCGTTGTAGTGAGGCGTTAGCTGGACAAGCGAATTCGTGGAAACGAATGAGCGAAGAGTTCAGAAAAAACTTTTCTTAAAATGCGAAGCATATTCTTGTTAAAGAATTAAGGGGTTTGGGGTTTAAAAAGCGAAACATTTATATAGTATTTATGACTACACTTATGTAGTCTTGGTGATATAATGGTTTACTTTACTGAAATACAACCAACTGATCATTATCTTGAAGAACATGAAAAAGATGTTCCTTGGGATAAAGTTGTAGAGATAATTTTTACTACGAAAAATCCGAAAAAGAAAGGGGACAAATTTGAGATTGAAAAAGATGGTTATTATATTTTGTTTGAAATAAAAAATAATATTTTATATGTAATTAATGCTAAAAAATTATGAAAGGTGGTATCAAAATGAAATGTCCAAAATGTGAAACAAATCTTAAAAAAATAGAAGTTAAGGTACAGGGTGCTAAACATAAAGCAATTAGTTACCAGTGTCCTAAATGCGACTATTTTGAATTTGAACCGGTTTCATCAAAAAAGGTAGTCGAAGAACTAAGAGAATCTCCTTTAAAAATAAAACAAAAAATAGTAAAATTATCTCAAGATAGATTAGGTATGTATTTCAATAGTAATGTAATAAGGAGTTTACACTTAAAGAAAGGAGGGGACATCTATGTTTCTATACCTGATAAGAAGCATATTGTTCTTGAATTGGAGAATTCATAAGCCCCAAACCCCTTCTTAAGTTTTAAAAGTTTTTTCTGAATTGAATATAATGTTTATTATATTCCTTTTCCACCAATGAGCCGAGGACGTAGCGGAAGCG
>JAEOTG010000158.1 GCA_016839985.1 Candidatus Heimdallarchaeota archaeon
AAGGTTTAGCTAAAGAGTTTTCTTGAATAAGTAATGAGCAGATTCCGGAAACGACTGCTGCTGAATAGCTTGTTCCTGATACAACTATAGTATTATCTCCATTTGTTGTTGTAGTATTTAACATAACACCAGGAGCTACCACATCTGGTTTCAACCATGTTGCTTCAGTTTCAATAGAATCAAAAATGAATTGAGAAGATGTCTGATTATAGTTCTGAACTACAGGTCCTGCACCACTCAAATCATATAACATGTTGTTGTTATCAATGGCGCCTACAGTAATTGCTTGAGTAGAAATACCTGGACTAAGCAAAGTATAGTGATCATTATAACCATATTCTTGAATTCCTCTTGCATTTCCTGCTGAAACGCAAACAATTACTCCTTGCTTTACTGCATTATTAACAGCTACAACCTCTGGAGCATTCTTATCAGAAACCACTTTCCCTAGTGAGAGATTAATTACATCTGCATTATTCTCTAAAGACCAATCAATTCCTTTGATTAAAAGTTCAATTGATCCAGTAGCATCATGTGAAAGGACTTTACCAATTAAAAAGTAACAATTTGGAGCTATTCCTCTCGTATATCCATATAGACCATTACTCCCTATTACACCAGCAACTTCAGTTCCATGTCCATGGTCATCTTCAACATTTGTTGTATTATCAAAGAAGTTTTTTGTTACTAAAATTCTACTTTCACCTCCCATAGTCTCAGCTAATGCTGGATGAGACATTTTTATTCCAGTATCTAAAATTGAAATGCGTGTATCATTACCATACAATCCGTCAGACCATAAAGAAGGAGCTGAAACTTTTTCAGTAAAATTACAAACTGTTTGTGATAAATTCAATGAATTACTAGAAAGGTATGATGATGCAGCTTTAACTCTAGAATTACTCCAAACTTCTGTAAAATATCCAAGTTGTAATTTCTCTAAAAACTCTTCCTTTGACAAGGTTATTGCAATTCCAGAATATGAGTTGAAATTACAAATATTCTTTCCTACTTCTTTTAATTGATTTATGAGTTTAGGATACGATAATTTAGCAATAATTCGAAATTCTTCATCATAATTTGCTTTTTGAATCGTTTTTCTGAAACTCTTTTCTTTGATAATCTCAAAGATATTATATGTTCTAGTGGATTTTTCTTGTTGAGAATCTACAATCATCGTAGAAAAAGAGTTGTAAGAGAAAAGACATGTAATAATAAGAATTACACATATCAATTTTTTTCTAATTTGGAGTAGATGCTTCACATAAGTAGAAAGAAAAATGAGATATAAAAATGTAAGGTGTCATTTAATCATTTTAAAATTAAAAAATATCATATTTAATTATTGAATTGAAGATTCTAAAACATCCAATAAATCATTAATGATTATATCTGGTGATAGATCATCAGACAATTCTTCTAAATCCTCTTGAGATGTCACACCTGATAAAACTAAGCACGAAGTAATCCCAATTTGATTTGCACCATAAATATCTGTATGCAAGCGATCACCAAACATAATTGCTTTCTCTTTAGGAGTGTTTGATATCTCTAAAGCGGTTAAATACATTTGTTCTTGAGGTTTTCCTATTATTTTGGAGATCTTTCTATTAGATAATTCTTCTAAAACTGTTATCATAGCTCCTCCTCCTGGAATGAGACCACTGTTTGTAGGGAAGGAGATGTCAGCATTAGTAGCAATAAATTCTACCTTTTTATCCTTCTTTCTTAAAAGATTCATTGCTCTAGCCATTTTAACATAATTCAGTTTTCTATCCATTCCTGTTACTACATAATCAATTCCATCAAAATCAAAGTCAAATATTTCTTCATTATTTGTCTCTCTTTTGGGATTTGCTACTTCTAGATTTTGGTTTTGTAATTCTTTTTTCAATCCTTCTTCACCAATCACATAGATGCGAGAATTAGGTTTCTTTTCAGAGATGTATTTTGCTGTTAGATACGAAGAAGTAAGAATATCTTCTTCCTTAATAATAATCCCCATATCAGATAACTTCTGAACATAATCTGAGCGAACTTTAGTGCTGTTATTGGTTAGAAGAAGTACTTTCTTCCCCGATTTTTTTAATTGACTTAATAATTCGATAGCTCCAGGTAATGGACTATTTTCTTTGTAAAGTACACCATCTCCATCGAATAAAAATGTGTCAAATAAATGAAAAGGATTCTCAAACATTTTCTTTAACCTACTTCTTTTAAATCAGATTTTTTAATAAATTTTATTCAAATAGTTTGCAAACTTTTTTATCTTACGCACACTTTAGGTATACATATGTCGTATGTAGAAAAAGCTTTTTACCAGTATATTAAGACTATATTTACTAGTGGATTAAAGGTTTTATTCAGCAAGAAATATATATTCTACACAATAGCATTTATACTAATTTCTGTAACTTCTACAGTTTTTTATCTTATTGAAAAAGAGCTAGCAACGATAGATGTTGGTTATATATTGATTGGAGTAGAACTTGCAGTTGCAGTAACATACATAGTTTTTGGTATATTTTTTTCTCGTTATCCTCTTAAATATTGGGTAGGACCAGCTTTCGTTGTAGCTGCTGGAGGTTCTGTACTTATTTATTATCTTCCTATAATTTCGAATTTTGATATCTCTCCCTACATCGCAGGAATTTGTTATCTAGCATGGATTCTAGTATCAGTTTTTCTAACTTTTTCTCTATCTCGTAATTTTTGGGGAAGTAAAGTATTAGGAAGTGTAATGTTCCTTGGAAAACAAGCTGATGAAGGATCTATTTTGTTTAGTGGTGTTGTGTTTGTTTTATCTTTAGCAAATGCAGCAATGGGTGGTTATCTAATGTATTTTGGAATTACTTCTACTCCTGTAGATTCTTTTCTTATTGTAACTGCATGTTTTGCAATAATAACAATAATTCTTGTAAACATTATTATTTTTACTTTAGGAAAAAAGGATGATGTGTTTTACACTATCTTAGCATTTTTCTATATATTTGCATCTTTTACTTTGTGGAAATTAACAATCTATACAATTAGAGGACAACCTCCAAGTGATAATGTAGGAAGTATTTTAGTAGCGTTATTCTTCATTTTTTACACTGTTTCAAATTATGGAAAAAAGATTAAGAAAATTGAAGCTAGTGCATTAGATCAGACTCAGCTTCAAGAAGAAATTGAAGAAGAAACAAAGAAGAGAAAGAGAAGGAGAAAAAGGAAAAAAGTAGAAATAGTTATTGAAGAAGAAGAGAGATGGAGTATGTTAAAGATTCCTAGAGCAATTGGTCCGTTAGGAGTTTTAATGTCTATTATGGGGTTAATTTTAGGATATCATGTAACATACCTGCAATTACTTTCAACAAAGGAGAAGGATATTTTTGAAGTACTTTTTGCTAATTATGAAGATTCACCAGTTGATTATCTAATTGGATTAAAAGACAAGTTTGCTGTAATTTTAATTTTATGCATGGTTATTTTCTTCTTGCTCAGTTATCGATACTCTCAAAACTTCAGAAATTATGCTTCTCCAACTCTTTATCGTTTTGAATTCTTACCACCTTTTGAAGAATTAGTTGAAAGAATTGATCGAATCAAGAGTGGTGAAGATTCTTGGAAAAATTATGCTAACATGATAATAAAAGAAGGTGTGAAAATAGGTGTAAAATCTACTGCTCGGAAAGTATTTATTTCACCAACTAAGAAAGTGGCTGGTGCCATTGGAGGGGCTTATTCTAAGACAAAATCAGGAATCGGTAAAGTTTTTAGACGGAGAAAAAAGAATAATGGAATAGAGAAAGAAATAACTGAAAATGAAACATAATCAATTCCTAAAAATGAAGTATAGGATTTTTTTCTTTTAGTCAGGGATATGGGATATTTCACTAAAATTCAGAAGGCGTGTGAAAAGGAGATTACCTAGTTCTAATTTTAGTTTATCTGGATTTTTCTCTAAACTTTCAGCTAAACTATATATTTTCATAGAAAGTTCCGCATCTCCGAACACATAATGAATATAGAAAGCAAGATCTCTTGTGCTTGAAAATTTGTCAATTTCTTCACTTGAGCAAACGTGTTTTTGTATTGTCTTAGGATCAAGTTTCATAATACATTCATGCAATTCCTCTAATGTTGAACAAGAACAAGTAACTTCGCTTGTACTTGAAGATATGAAATGAAACCTAACATTAGGTTCTTCTTCTCCTTTTGCCATCTTTGCTAATACTTTGAGTTTCGTAACATCCAAAATCTTCAACCTCAAATGAATAGATTATTTCAACATCATTGGTGCTAAGCGTTCTAGGAGTCTTTTTATGTTATGCTCTAACAAACCTCTATTTTCTTCTTTAGTGGTGATTATTACAGCATAATATTCATCACCAATTGGTCTTAAATAAACGAAATGATCCTTCTCTTCAATTGTTACACTTAGTAAAGTGTATTCGTTCATTAGCTGTTGCAAGGATTCTTTTGCAAGAGATAACATTTTCTCGCTTAACCATTGTATAACTAAACGTTCGAATTTTTGTGATGATTCTGCTAAGAGTAAAGCATCTTTAGCATAAATTATTGAACATCCTAAAATTCCTTCTGTATTTGCTTCAAATTCATGCAGTATATCTTCAATTTGTTGTCCAGATAGGCTCATATATCCCACCAGTTCTCTACGCTATGTTGTGAAACTTATACTATATCAATTTTGTCGTTTCTATTGTGGGTATAAAATTATATTGTTTTATTAACAAAATACAGTATTCTACTTAGATGTGGTGTCATTTCTTTCAATTCGGCTACAGATAAACCAAAGAAAATTGCTCTAGCAGCATATTTAGTTGAACCATATGTTAAAGTCCAGATTTCTTGGTTTTCTATTTGTGTTTTAGTTATTTGCTTGGTTTCTTGAGTTAGTTCTGTATCAATAATACTTTTGTTCTTTAGGATTTCTTGAATTAAAGGAAATATCTCATCAATTTTTTTTCTACTGAAAACAAAAGATGTTAATTGATCCTCCTTAACAATAACAAACAGTCCTGCAACTAGATATTTATAACCCAAAAAAAAACTGCTAAGAGACTTTTTAATGCTATTTAGTCTATTTTCAGTCAACACTTCCTCATTCATTATTTTCTCGATATGAAACTCCTCAATCTTTACATCAGGAATTGAAATTTGTGGAGTTTCAGCTTGAATTCCACTATCTTCTTTTTGTTTTTTAATGCCTTTTTTTCTTATTTCAACTACTAAATCTAAAGGAATAGCTCTTTCTTTTATGTCAAGAAGCGAGTCAATCGAATCTAATGAAAGCGTTTCAGTAAGAATACTGTATCGTAATTTAATCCCTTTAAGTAGGTCCATTTCTTCACTCTTAGGAAAACTTTCCTTCGTTATTGCAACTATTAATTTTCCATCATCAAGTGTTTCAAATAAAAATTTACTTGAACCAAAATCAATTGATTTAACCTCTTCTTGACCTACAGAAAAAGTATAACTATGTAATGCCGATATAAAACCAAAGACGAGTATATCATCTATATCTAGCAAATCAGTATATTTTTCGTTATGAACACTTACACCTTCATCAATAATGTGTACTGAATAAAGATGCTCTTTATATTGTGATAGTTTGGAACTCATCTACAAATATTATATTTCTATAGGATTTTTTACTGTTTTTGTATTCCACTTTCAAAAAAAATCAGAAAGTTTTGATTGAGAATAAAACGCAAAACCACTGGATTCAAGGTTAGACTGTATATGCTCCTGAGAAGAACAAAACAAAAAGACGTTTCTTCTCCAGATTTCATTGAGAATTTCATCATCTGAAAAATACTGTTTTTTTCTCCAGTTTTTTTTACGATTTAAGTATATTCCATAATCTTTTGATAACACAAGATATCCAACAAAAAGATAATTTTCTAAAATACTCTTTTTCGATTTTCTTTCTAGTTCTCTATTAACTAGTAATTTCAAATAATCCTCTAGTTGCTCTAATGATTTATCCTCTATACTTGGAGTTATTTTCTCATAGTGTTTTACTTCAAAAACCAAATAAAAGATTTTGTTATTGTATGATCGTTTTGCTAAAATATCTACTCTTCTGTTTTCAATTTTTCTCTCTTCCCAAACCATGAAACTATTATTTTTAAGAAAACTAGCTATGCTTTTTTGAGCTTCTTGCCAATTCTGTTTAAACTTATCTTCCTTAAATTGCATGTCATTCACAAAAATTTAATTAAACCGAATTTTCCCATTCTTCAAACTTTGCTGCTGATTTATAATCTTTATTTTTCATTGCAATTTCTTTTGCTTTATGATAACACTCTTTAGCATCATTCTTAAGTTTGAGTTCTTCATATAAAATTCCTAAATTTGCCCATGAAATTGCTTTCTTTGGTTCGATTTCTATTGCAGTTTGATATGATTCAATTGCTTCCTCATATCTTTTAAGCTCTTTCAAAACATTTCCTAGATTATTTAGTGCAGCATGGTCTTTATGATTTAACTCCAAGACTTTTCTATACGTTTCCTCAGCTTTCTTAAATAAAGCTAATTCCTGATATGCTAGAGCTAAGTTGAATTGTATCTTTGGATCTTCAGCATCAAAAGAAACGACTTTTCTAAAAGCTTCACTTGCCCCTAGATAATCTTTAGCTCTCATTAAAAGATCGCCTATCTTGTTCCATAGTTCAGCTTCATCCCAAGGTAAATATGAAGAAACCAATTTCAGTATCTTTACGAGTCTTTTATCATCATGCAAGACTGTCAGAATTGAAGTAATTTTCTGCAGATACTTTTGTACTGATTTTCCAGAAACAAGTAAATCTTCGTATATAGTAATTGCTTCATCGAATCTACCCATTCTTTCATAAACTAGTGCTAAATGTTCTAATATTTGTGAATCTTCTGGGAATTTTGATACACCTATTTGAAGAATTTCTAAAGCATTTTCAAATCTTTTCTTTTGAATTAATCCATTAACAAATTCAAGTATTGCTTCAGCAGAAGGCATCAGCTGTATTTGTTTAATGAAATAATCATATTCTTCTAATGATTCGATTGTAGAAATAGCTTTTCCTGCTAAAGACCAGCATTCTTTGCAATTTGGATCTAAAGTTAATGCTGTTTTCAAAGCTTTAACAGCTTGATCATTCTTAAGTTGAGCTAGAAAACAATTAGCGAGTTCATTCCAATATTCTGGAATATCATTTTTTATCTGAATTGCTTTTTTAAAGTTCTCCTCTGCAATGAGATAATGTTTTCCATCTAGCGCAGCCTTTCCAATAAAGAAGAGTAAAAGATGACTATCAGGCATTTTAGCTACAAGACTAGAAAATTGAACAAAGGCTTGATCATAACCTCCATTTGCTAAAGCTTCTTGCCCTTTTACAAATTCCTTCATAGTATAAAGTTCTCGTAATTCTTGTTCATACTCCTGCCTTTCCTCTCCTGATTCTTGAATACGATCTCCTAAAGAACTAATGGATGAATGAAGAGGATAAGCGGTTGTTACATTCAAGACTCTGTAAACATCAAGTGAAGGATCTTTTTTTTCTTCAACAGCATGTTCAAGAAAATCTGGTGGAAGATGTAAATAACACTCCATTGCTTTTTCATTATTGTTTTGTTTTATGTAAACAGCCATTAAATTTGTCCAAGCAAATTTATTCTCAGGGTTTACTTTTAATAGATTTTCATACATTTCAGCAGCTAAATCAATTTCATTTATTTCTAGAAGTAGATTTGCTAGAATCAATGCTTCATCAGATTTTTCATAGGGTAAAGTTGAGATATTTGTTTTAACTATGTTTGTTATAACTTCCAGATTCATTTTGAAATCTTCTAAGAAACTTCGATCTTTAAAATCAAATAAACTAGGAGTAACTTCAC
>JAEOTG010000159.1 GCA_016839985.1 Candidatus Heimdallarchaeota archaeon
ATTCAATTCAAGAGATAGATGAAATACCTCCAGATATCAAAGACGTTTTTGTTACAGCACATGATATAAGTCCAGAATACCATATAGAAATGCAAGCGAGTTTCCAGAGACATATAGATAATGCTACCTCAAAAACTATTAATTTCGCATCGACTGCAACAAGAGAGGATCTTGCAAAAGCATACCTTTTAGCTTATAAAAAAGGATGCAAAGGAGTAACTGTCTATAGAGATGGATCTCGAAAATATCAAGTTCTTACAACAAAAAAACTGGAAAAGGAACAAAAACATGAAACCGAAGTAGTTTCAACTGAAAAAGTGGAACCTCGAGATCGGCCAGAAGTAACACTTGGTCGAACTCATAAGATTCGTTCAGGTTGTGGAAATCTTTATGTTACAGTCAACAAAGATGAAACAGGAGTATGTGAAGTTTTTGTTCAGGTTGGAAAGAGTGGTGGATGTATAACAAGTCAAAGTGAAGCAGTAGGTAGATTAATTTCTTTAGCTCTTAGATCAGGAGTAAAATTAGATTCTATTGCTGAACATCTTGCAGGAATAAGATGTCCAAGTCCTAATTTTTACCAAGGGAAAACAATTCTATCATGTGCTGATGGTATCTCCCATGTTTTAGAACAATATCTCATCGATGAACAGATAGTAAGAGCAAATGGAACTATTGTATGCCCTGAATGTGGAGGAATGTTGGAGTTTGCTGAGGGTTGCTTTACCTGCAGAATATGTGGATATAGCAAATGTGATTAATTTTTTCCACCTTTTTTTTATTTCATAAAAAGAGTTTTTCCACAATATTTTTGATTATGTAGAATAGACTATTATTAATGATTATCTGGTTTGATGCAGTTACATCTAAAGAACCTTTGTTGTTTAACGCAATTGCTATAGATTTAGAGAAAGAAGGACATGAAGCTATTTTTACTTGTAGAGATTATGATTATGTGGTTTCTCTTTTTGAATTGCTTGGAAGAGAAGTAACAGTTCTAGGAAAACATGGTGGAGGGACTCTCTATGGAAAGCTTAAAGCTGGAAATGAGAGAATAGGTCTGTTAGCAAATTATATCAATGATTTAGAGAAAAAACCTGATTATCACATATCTTATTCTTGTCCAGAATCAACAAGAGTTGCTTTTGGGTTAGCTATTCCAACAATTTTAGTTAATGATTCTCCTCATGCAAAAGCTGTAGGAAAACTAACAATTCCTCTTTCAAGATATCTGGTCTATAGTTCTTGCATACAAAATGAAGGATGGCTTGCACTTGGTGCAAGAGAGGAACAACTTAAACCTTATGATGGATTAGATGAAGTAGCATGGATTAGAGATTTCTCACCTAACGATGGGATTCTGAGTGAATTAGGTTTATCTCAGGAAGATAATTTTATTGTTTGTAGACCTGAAGAAAGTAGTGCAGCTTATATGCTTGAAAAAAGGATGGTTGATCAAACACATTTGGATACAATCCTTAACGAGATTTTCAAATCCTATGATGGAAAAGCAGTAGTTTTTCCAAGATACGAAAAACAAATGTTGCTACTAAAAGAAACGTTCCAAGATAAAATCATCATTCCTCCTAAAGCTGTTGATACTCTATCTTTGTATTATTACTCTGATATGTGTATTACTGGAGGAGCTACAATGGCTAGAGAAGCGGCTTCAATGGGAACTCCATCAATTTCTTACTATCCCAAACCATTAGATGTTCTAGAGTATATATCATCAATTGGAATACCCTTATTCAATGAATATACAGTAGTAAGCGCTATCCAAAAATCACTCAAATTGTTAGAGAAAGTGGATGATAAAGATTTAATGAGATACCAAACCAAAACCATTCTCGAAAAACTAGATTCTCCTGTTGATAAAGTTCTGGAAATAATATCAGAGAAATAAAAGATACGATATGCAAAGACTTAATTTTACTTTTTTTTCTACTTCTATTCAAGATGAAATTTTCTGCGGAAAAACTTGATGAAATAGAACCTAGTGGAATTAGAGAACTTTTTGCTAAAGCTCAAGGTATAGAAAATGTTATCTCACTAGGTATAGGAGCACCTGATATTACTACACCGATCGGATTGAAAGAAGCATTAAAACAAGCAGTTGATGATGATTACAATAATTATGATCAATCTATAGGAAATCTGGAATTAAGGGAAGCAATTGCAGAGAAATATAAAGAATATTATGGTATTGAATATGATTCTTCAGAGGGTGTAATTGTAACAACAGGGGGTGTAGAACTTATCTATGTTGCTCTACAAACATATCTCAAACCAGGTGAAGAAGTTTTACATCAAGATCCTTGTTTTCTAACTTATCCTCGTCAAGTTGTATTAGCAGGAGGAAAAATGGTTTGGATGCCATCAACTCCTGATTTCAAGATTGATATAGAAAAAACCAAAGAAAAAATCACAGATAAAACTAGAATCATGATTCTTAACTTTCCCTCTAATCCTACTGGTGCAGTAATGACCAGACAAGAGCTAAAAGCATTAGTAGATATGGCAGAAGATCACAATCTGCTAATTCTTAGTGATGAAGTATATGAACATATTATTTTCAATGGTAACAAGCATGTTCATGTTGGAAGTATTGATAATGCATATGAAAGAACTATAACTGTGAATACCTTCTCCAAAACATATGCAATCCCTGGCTGGAGAATGGGATTTGGTGTTACTACTCCTGAGATATTAAAACCAATTCTTAAATATCATACCTATGTAGTTGCAAATTCGACAACACCTACTCAAGTTGCATTAGCAAACTACATGCAAAGAAAAGAATCTGAGGATTTTATAAAATATATTAGAAATGAGTTTCAAAAAAGAAGAGATGTTATTGTTGAAGGTTTTAATTCTATAGAAGGCATATCATGCCAGAAGCCTGTAGGATCATTTTATTGTTATCCTGATATATCTCAGACTAAATACCCTAATTGTGAAGAATTTTCTGAAAAAGCTTTCAAAGATGCTCGGGTTGTGCTAGTTCCAGGTTTAGAATTTGGGCCAAGTCAAACTCCTTATATAAGAGCTAGCTTCGGTTCAGCGGGTGTAGAACAGATTCAAGAAGTAATAGAGAGATTAAACAAAATTCTGTAAACTTTACATATTGATGCAAATAATTTAAAAATGAATATGTAAAATAAATAAATGAAGCAAATGTCAGAAGCACAAGGACCAAAATTAACAATTTATTGTAAATTCTGTGAAGAAAATACAGAACATGAGTTTAAAGGGGAAAATAGGAAAGATACCTTCATATTGACATTCTACTGCCCAAAATGTGGTAGTTATCACAACTTTGAGTTTTTCGGAAGCCAATACGAGCAACCAACAGAATTAGACTAGTTTATCCCATTTTTAATCTTTTAATTTTAGCTCATTCAATGTAAGACAACTACTTTTAGTTTATATATAATTCTCTACTTCGAAAAAACTCTAACATTAGGTTTTTAAATAAGATTCTTAATATGTATGTTAGAATTCCTTAGGGGTTCAATATATGAAAAATAAAATTTTAAGTATAGGCTTATTGATAATTTTACTGCCACTTATAACACCTAACGCTACTATGGCCAAAGATAATTCTACATTACCTGGCAACTTCGAACCAGAGTATGGACCTGTTGAACCAGGTGCACACTTGTTTTATAATATATCACAATTTGATTATGGTTCAGGTGCTTTTGATCTTCTAAAAATGCTTTTCCCTGAAGAAGTTCCAGAATTTGATTTTGGTATTTTATTAGAAGCTTTAGAAGGAAGTGAAATTGAAATTCTAATCAGCGCTATGGACAATATACCTCTGTATAAATGGAATGAAACACATGGATATTATGATGGTATAAGTGAAACTGTTTTACAAGCAATTGGATTTCTAAATCTTTATGATGACTTGACAGTTTATCTCAATGCATCTCAATTTAGTTTTCCAGATGATTTCGCAAAAACAGATATACATTACTATTATGAAACCTGGCCAAGAAGTAATTTTATAGATAATATAACTTCATCAGTTTTCTGGTCAAACTTTAACATGACTTTCATGACACAATTTGACTTTGGTTGGTACGATTATAACAATTCTTGGGGATATTGGCCACCTAGATATGATTGGCCAAGAGCTCATGAATATAATGATTATGAACTAAGTGATTTTGCTTACGATTTAGGAGAAGTCATAGGTTATGATATTGGTCACTGGGGTTGTCAAGTTAGTGGCAACGATCCATTATGGTATGATGCTCAAGCTGCATTAGATGGGTTCTACTTTGGATTCTTTGATGCAAGAGATGATGGTTTCTTTACTGGTCAAACAGATTTCACTACTGATAGAATACCAGACAAAAAAGCACCAATGCCACCAACGCCTACTGATATGTATAGCTACGCAAGATGGCAATTTTATCCACGAATTTATGAGGATTATTATGCTGCAGGATATCTATATGAAGGTGCCCAAGTGTATTTCAGAGAACAATTGTATAATGACATATACAACAATGCATGGAATACATGGGGTGTTGGTTATGTAGATGGTTATCATGATGGATACCATTATTACAATGGCTATTGGCACGGAGAAAATGATCGACTTTCTGCAAATCCAGAAAAAACAACTTGGTTTCCACCACCTGATCCTTATTACTACGATCCTTGGAATAGTTGGGAATATGGTTACAATGATGGAATATTAGCAGGTTATGAAGCTGCATATTATGATGGATATACTCCTACAAGTGCAGGACAATTTTATTTAGATGGTATGTCCAGTTACAGAGAAGCAGGATATTATGATGGATTTGATGAAGGAGCAACTGATTCCTATAATAGTCTACCAGAAACACCCTTGATTATTCTACCTTACTCTCCAAGCACTACTGATCCCTTTGAAATGGGAGCTAACTGGATCTATGAACAACAATATCTTGAAGGATATCCAAATGGCTATCTTTATGAATCATTGGTAAATAGTCCTAGTGCTCTAGATTGGACGTGGAGTAATGGCCCATTCTATAACATGACATTACCAGACTTTCAATTCACATTCTTAGCTAACTCGATTTTACCAGCGATTCCAATACCTATAACAATGTTTACTGATCTAAACTTTGCTATTGGAGAATTTTTTGACTATGAATTCCAATATGGTGCCTATGATTACTGGCCATTTGATCAAACATTTGTTCCATTCCAAACCTTCTTAGCAAGTGATACTGATTGGACAGAGTTCAACAACTTTGATATAGCATTGAATGAAACAACAGGATCACCTGGATTTAATACAACATATGATATAGCAAATCAATTCATGCTATTTGAAATGCACATGAATATGTCTAATCCAGGATTGACAACCGATGTATATTGGGGTTATAACACAACAACTGGAAAACTTCTCAATGTCACCGCGAGTATGGACTACTATGCAGTTTCAGATGTTTGGATTAATGTAACTATGGAGTTAGATGATTCTAAAACAGACACTCCTTATACACCAAGTCTACCAACACCAAGTTCATGGACTTATTCATTCGATAATGTTATATTCCAATATAATGCACCACCATTAGCACCTACAAGCTTCATCGATTCCGTACATAACTTTAAAATGCAAGCATTATCATCAATTGGACATCCAGCTCTTGGAGTAGAAATGTTAAGTTATGAAGGATTATGGGCAAAAGCTAATCTCACAATGTATAATCCATTAGATCCCTTAGATCCACCAAATGAAGTAACAATGGGCTATCCAATGTTTAGTCCAATGGGATTCCAAGTTATACCTGATTGGAATTACTATGATGGTATAGTAATATCTGCTAACTCAATGTTAGGAGCTACAGACTACTTCGTAGATGCATTCAATGCCTTAGGTGTTCAAAATACAAACTTCTTAATTACACAATTATTGCTAGATACTCAAGTTGATAGCTATCATTATACAACTGGTATGGATGTTATGTATTATTATATAACATTAGATGCTGAAGCTGACATCGAATGGGATCTGATGAATGGAGACTATGAGTGGGAAAATACAGTCATTGATGGATTTATCAGAGGTTACATTTGGATTGTTATAGATTATAACTCAGGTGTAGTTCTAGGCGGTGGACTAAAAACAAGTTTCGACTTTGAAGTGACAACTGTTCCAGACTATGGTATGAGCGGAGCAGGTATATTACAAGCATACCTCGAAATTCTTATTAGCGCTAATTTTGCCAGTCCTCCACCTCTAGATGATGTTATAGGTGCATCAAGCTTACCAGCAATCCCTGAATTTGGTATTGCATCCATTCTAAGCATCATTGGATTCGCAGCTGTAGCAAGTGCAGTAATATTTACAAAACGAAGAAAATAATTTTTTCCTTTTTCTTTTTTCTTTTTACTATTTTTTAAAAGAAAAAAAGAGAAAAATTAGATGAAAGGATTTGGGTATCCAAATTTCATTAAAAGCTTTAACATTTTCATACTAAAACGTACTTTGAAGTCTAATTTCTTAGCTGTTACATTAAGTTTTTCTACTCTTAAATAAGGAACTTCGTTGTTTAATCCTTTCTTTCGTTCTTTTGAAATCATATCAATATTGTTTAACAAATCTGGTATTGTTCCAGAAATCGAAATATCTTGAACAGGATATTTATTCTCACCATTTTTGATATACCAGCCACTACCTGTCACTGCAAATCTTCCACTGCTCATATCTGACATGTGAATTCCCATGAAACTCTTCATCATGAAACCTTCCTTTGTTTCACTAATCATCTCTTCAATTGAGGAATCACCAGGTTCAATAACTGTTGCAAAGGAACCAATTCTAGGTGGAGCTTTCGTAGGATTTCCTCCAAAAAGACCTCCTCTTGAAGCTTTTCCATTGCTTTCCATATTTAGCTTGTCTGCATAATAAGAATCCAAGTAATATGTTTGTAGAACTCCTTTATCTATTAATTTTGTACGTTGAGTTGGAACTCCTTCAGCATCATATAATGCAGAGGTTACCATATCTTTACGCAGAGGGTCATCCATAAGAGTAAAATTTTCTGGAGCAATTTGATCACCTATCCTATCAGCATAAACAGTATCTCCTCTAGAAGCTTTATCCCCTCGAAGTAGATTTGTCAAAACTCCAAACAATGCCCCGAAAGCACCATAAGAACCTTCAGAAGTAATTATAACCGGATACTCACCCGAAATAGACATTGTTCGAGGTTTTTTACTTTCAAGCGTTTTGTTGATTGCTGTTTTTGCAATACTCTCTGGATCAATTTCACCCAATTTTCTTGCTCCTTCAGCATGAATATCATATGTAGGAAAGCCATGACTTGATAGATATCCAATCCCTAATCCGTATCCCGCATCTTTATTGTGAAGATCTAAACCTTGAGAGTTCTTTAAGAAACTATCACCAGTTCCAAGAAAACCGAAAGAGAATAGGAAATGAATTTTCTTTGGTAGATCTTCAAGATGGAGTTTTTCAAAAATCTCAGCTGTTTTTTCAGCTTTTAAAGAATATAGTTTTTTATCTAAAGATAGTTTTTCTTTAGTTTCTTTTGGTTTGGGGAAAGTTTTCAAATCTGGATCTTTTTCTTGTGTTTTTGCATTTTGAATTGCTAAATTAACTGTATGCTTAATGTCATTTTCCGAAAAAGAGGAAGTATAAGCAAATCCTAAAGCATCATTTGCAATCACTCTAAATGAGAGTCCATGCATAATTCCTATATTGTGTTTTGGTTTCTTTTTCTCAAGTTCTAAACTATATGCTTTTTCATTTACTCCATATGCCTCACAATGAGTAGCACCAGCTTTCTTTGCAAATTTCAATCCAGTTTCTAGAGCCTTTTCGATTTTAATATTTAGATTATTTTCTGACATTTCTTCACCTTAACCTATAACAATATTTTTTACTGCAAGCCAGCCAGCAGTTCCTGCTACAGGAACTGATTGACCATCTTTCCCACAAAAACCGGTACTAATCAATGGATCTCCCATTTCAGGAGATATTCCAATTATTTTGTTTAGTGTCTCTAGCGTATTCCCTGCTAAGGTAGTTGGGCGATATCTTTGCCCCACTTCACCATTATTAATTTCATACACTTCTGCAACACCAAAATTGAAAGTACCTTTGATTACATCTACTTGACCTCCTCCTGCTTGCATAAGTAGGTATCCGTTCTTTATTAACTCTAATAACTCTTCATTGTTCATAGCATCTTCAGCAGGAGCTATGAAAGTATTAGTCATTCTGATTATTTGAGGAACGTTATATGCTTCTACTCTTGAGTTTCCTGTGGATTTTACATCAAATTGAGCTGCTGATGCTCTATCATGTAGATAAGTTTCTAATATTCCATTTCGAATAATGTGAGTTCTTTGACTAGGTACTCCTTCATCGTCATATTTTATATTACCAAAATGTACTATGTTATTGACTTCCTTTAATCTCCCATCATCTATCATATCAACATTTGGATGAGCAACTTTTTTTCCTAATTTACCTTTTAGAACACCAGCATTTTCTGCTAAATCAGCTTCTGCACTATGACCAGCAGCTTCGTGAGCAAATACGTGGTTTAGTGTTCCATCTATAATTGCTGGATATCTCCCATTTTTAAGTTTAGGAGCTTTGATACCTTCTAAAGCTCTTTCTTTAGCTTTTTCTCCTATCTCTTGTGGAGTCCTGACATCAAGAAGTTCTAATCCACCTAAATGTCCTGCAATACAATAGGTTTCTATAGTTTCACTTCCTTCTCGAGCAACAGAAATTGCACCCAATCTTACATACGGAACTGAATAATCAATCCTTGTTCCTTCAGTTGTTGCTAAAACCATCCTTCTTAGTACTTCTCTATACATGGATGTCCTCGACTTAATTGCTTCATCTTCTTGTGCTTTATCAGCATCAAAAGTCATCTGGATTTTTTCATCAAAACCAACATCATCAATTTTCTTTTTCTGCTTTCCTTCAAAATTATCTTTAATTATTTTAATTTCAGCTAATTTTATGTCCTCTTTTTTATGTTTAAGATTTAATTTATTAGCTTGAACTGCCATCTTTATGATGTCTGTATAGTTATCTATTGGTCCATACGCAAAACCCCAAGCACCTTCTCGCAGTATTCTTATTCCTATCCCTGATTCTATGCCTGTTGTGCTTCGTTCGACTTTTCTATTTACTGTTCGAATTTGTGTCATTAAAGAATTTTCAATTCTTATATCAGCATAAGTAACTTTTTCCTTTTCTATAGACTTCAGTACTTTGTCTTCCAAATCTTCAGTCATGTTTATCATTTTCATTCGAATATATTCTTTTATAAAGATATTCAAATGAAATTAAGGGATTAAATTTAAAATCTCACCTTCTTTTTTATTGTATGGAATTAGGATTAGCTAATAAGCATGTATTAGTCACAGGTGGTTCTGGTGGTATTGGTCAATCTATTGTAAAACTTTTACACCAAGAGGGAGTAAGAATCAGTCTTCATTATAATAAAAGCAAGGAAAAAGCATTCCAAATTAAAAATCAACTAGATTCTAACAGACTTATTCTAATCAAAGGAGATCTAGAAAAGGAAGCTGATATTGAAAGAATTTTTCAGGAAGCAATAGATAAATTTGGAAGAGTAGATTGTTTAGTAGCTAACGCAGGAATATGGGCATCTAAATCTACGTTAACTGATAAAATAAACTTAGAAAGGTGGGAAAAAACTTTGAGAGTTAATCTTACAGGTGTCTTTTTATGTGTAAGAGAGCTTTTCCGAAATCTTCAGACATTCAAGGAAGAGACGGCTTCAATTGTTTTAATAGGTTCTACAGCTGGTAAATTTGGTGAAGCAGGGCATGCTGATTATTCTGCAACAAAATCTGCTTTGATGTATGGCTTGACAAAGACATGGAAGAATGAAATAGTTACTTATTCTCCTTTAGGTAGAGTTAATTGTGTAGCTCCAGGCTGGGTATTTACAGAGATGGCAGAAGATTCTTTAAAAGAAGAAGG
>JAEOTG010000024.1 GCA_016839985.1 Candidatus Heimdallarchaeota archaeon
CGCAATAATCATTGTTGTATAAAAGATTATTTTTGCTGATTTCATTATTTCCTTAAATTGTAAATTTAATTTCATTTTTATCGAGATTTTTGCTTGTATGAACATTTATATTCGTAAGTTTAACATGTGGTTGAAGAATTAGTAATTTTAACTAACAAAACTGGTAGATTTATTCCACAAGTGTTAAACAAGAGTATAAAATAGTCTGAAACAACAAATTTTTGAAAATGAAAATTCTTGCAATAATTGGTAGTGGTAGAAAAAAAGGGAACACATCTACAATAGCTTCTATGTTACTTAAGAGAATAAATGAATTAGCTATTGCTGAAGATGAACAGATTCAAGTAGAAAAACTCTTCTTAGTAGATTATGAATTAAAGCACTGTCTGGGATGTAGAGCTTGTATGGATAGAGGAGAAGATAAATGCCCTCTAAAGGATGATTTGACAAAAATAAAAGCAAAAATAGATGAAGCAGATGCTGTGATTTTTGGAAGTCCAGTTTATATTGATAATGTAAGCTCAATGATGAAGGCATTAATCGATAGATTAGCGTATATTTGTCATAGACAAGAATTTTACAAGAAATTTGCATTAGTTTATTCTACAAGTGGTGGTTCAGCAAATAAGCACACCAACAGAACTATGGCTGGAGCTCTTTTAAGTTGGGGATTTAATCTTATAGGAACAGCAGGATTCATAATAAAGCATCATAATTCAGGTTTAGAGATAGAAGAAAAGTACTCAAAAAACTTAGATAGATTAGCAAAGAAGATTTATGTTAGTGTATTTGATGAGCTTTATTTAAAACCCTCAATTCTTGCACTTGCCATGTTTAGACTTCAACAGAAAGAAAGAGCAGATCCAAAAAAAGCACATCCTTTGGACTATAAATATTGGAAAGAGAAAGGTTGGAAAAAACAAGAAGCTAATTATTATATTGAACATCAAAGCTCAAAAATTAAAATTCTTCTTTCCATAATTCTTTATAAAACAATTTCAATGATATTTGTAGATAGTTAAATAAATAAAAATAGAGCTGTAAATATATGTCAAAAGAAAATGCTCGTACTGGTTGGTTTTATAAAGACAAACTACCACCAGATGATAATGCTTATTTTGAAAATATGTCAAGAGCTGTATTTCAAGCAGGTTTAAGTTGGCAGATGATAGCAGATAAATGGTTAGCTTTCAGAAAAGCTTTCAAGGATTTTGATATAGAAGAAGTTAGTAATTTTGATGAAGAAGACATTGAAAGATTATTGAATGATAAGAGTATAATTCGAAATAGAGTAAAAATAGAAGCAGTTATTGTTAATGCTATAGAATTTGTGAAAGTAAAAGAGGAATTTGAGTCTTTTCGAAACTTCTTAGATAATTTAGATAAGTCAGAGAATTATAAATATGTCAAAAAAGAACTAGGAAAGAGATTTTCTAGAATGGGTCCTAAATCCGCTATGATCTATTTGTATAGTATTGGTGAAAACATAAAACATGAGGAATAAGAAAAAGCTATATCTGTAATATTATGCGTTATCTAATTCCTCAAAATTAAGCTTAAAGTGACTAGATGCAAGGAAAGCCTCTGAATCTTGCATAAATTCATTTAAACAATCTCTTTGGCAGAAGTATAGTTTCTTGCCCTTGTATTCAGTTTTAATGATGTTCTTCGGTAGATGTGATCCACAACATGTTTTTGTTGCCATAAGCTCTTTCTTTTAGTAATTTTAATTAACATTGTGTTTTCACAAAAATAAAAGAAAAGAAATAGATTTGTTCATATTAAAGATTCTTCTTGGTTAAGGTTTCAATGAAGTTCTGTTGAGGTTTCATTGAAGTTAATTACGACCTTTTAATAGTATCCAAGTTATTCTCAATATGTGAACTTTATGAAGAGAAAGAAAGCACTTGCAATTTTTATTCCTGTTTCAGCTGTTGTTTTAACAGCTGTGATACTAGGCTCAATATATCTATCTTTAGAAGTTATAAAATGCCCTTTCGAACAAAATCTAAATTCAATACTACCTTCTGAAATGGGAGTGGAAGAATACAAGGAGGATTTTGAATATTTCTACAATATGATTAGAGATAATTATCCTTACATTACAATAAGAGAAAGAATGTTAGGCTATAATTGGTTGGATTTTAAAGATTATTATATGGAAAGACTGGACAATTGTACCTCAAACGCAGATTTTCTTGAAGTTCTGACAGATGCAATACTAGCTTTACAGAATAGACATGGAGAGATAATAAATCCAGCTTTGGTTCCAGATTATAGAAGCTCTAGTCTCAAATATGATAAATATCCACAATATATGGTTTTTAGTGAAGAAGTTGTAGAAGCTAATGCATATTGGGTGGATGACTACAATTATGTGATGAATAAAAGAAACTTAGGTCATTATGAAGTCTTAATGGTCTATGACAAGGGAGATTATATTGTTTATGATGGATGGAGTGATTGGCAAATAGAATTCAATTTCACACTTGGATCAAAGGTTCTTTCTGTGAACGGAATACCAACTCACGATGCAGTTAGTAATAGTTTCGAAAGCAGTTATCTTGTTCGAGATTATGCAAGAAATACAAGTTATTTTCCATATCTTGCTCCCAGAGATTTTGGAACAACTGCACTCTTTACCATTCAAAATACTACAGGGGAAATAATTGATGCTCAAATTAATTCTAGCACAGACATCACATACTCCTGCCTTTCATGGCAAGGGGACATATATCCAGCTCAACAATTGATGCATTATCAAGCATATACTGCAAAAAATGCAGGTTATTTATATGTAGGACACATGAAATATGATCCACAGGAGGATTATGCAAACCTTATGGCATTCTACAATGTTATTGCTGATTATGATTATCTTATCATTGATATACGAGGAAATCCTGGAGGTAACGATTATTACTGGCTAGAAAATATTGCTGGACCACTACTAAAGGAAAAAGTCAAATCAACAATGTATCATGCGTACAAAAAATCTGGTAAATACTTGAATTGTTGGAGAAAAGAATTTGGAGTAACTAATCGACATCCAAAGAGGAATTTGCAGAATCTACCACCAGAAGTATTAACTGATGAGTATAAACTATACAAGCTAGTGAATCATTATGAACCTACAACAAAAGTTGATTTTGATGGTCAAATTATATTGTTAACAGATTGGTATGTTTGTTCTTCAGCTGAAGCATTCACTGTTTTCTGCAAACAAACAAATTTTGCAACAATTTATGGAACTAATACCGGAGGAGACGGGATTGGACACCAAGTATATTTTGCATTACCTAATAGCAAGCTAGTGATTGAAATGTCTGCAGCAATAGGATTGAATGAAGACAGTTATTCAAATGAAGAATTCCACACAGAACCGCATGTTTATTATGAAAGTGCAAAAGGGAATTGGTCAGAGTTAATAGATTATGTTCTAAATAACTTAAATTAGAGATAATTCAAAACCAAAAATTATACGTAAAGAATTAATACGTCTATGACTTAATAATTATCATAAAATGATAAACGAAAGAAATCAAAAACTGACATTTAAAACTTGCTTAGCAGCTTTGTTTATTTTAATTTTAATATTGCAGCTTTCAAGTTATGGTATTAAGGGAATTCAAAGTGAAAAAAATAATAATTTGAAAATAAATCTTGTATCAACAGTTGGTATTGTTATCAACGATGCGAATATAACATCTTATAGCTCTTCTGGGACAGGTTCTTGGGATGATCCATATATCATCGAAAACCTGTTTGTTGATACTACAGATTCACTAGGTATAAAATTTAACTTAGTTACATCATATTTTATTCTTCGTGATTCTTATGCAAAGGGATCAACTTATGGGGTTTATTTAAGCGGGATTTCTGAAGGGAGATCTCAAATAATCAATTGTACAATTGAAGGGGGTCTTTCACTAGGAGGAATAAATTCTCATTATATGACTGTTCACAACTGTACTCTTAGAGCCGGACAAGGTTCTTCATTCAGTCGTGGACTTAATTTTACAAAAAATATAATGGAAATTAAAGGACAATATAGTAGCTCATTGATACTTGTCGCAGACGAAAACAATGTAATCGAAGATAACATCTTTTACGGAGATTCTTCATCGGTAAGGCTCAGTCACATAACTAATTCATCTATAAAGAACAATATTCTAAATGATGCAGGATTCTATTTCTACCAAGATGAAATCACAGATATTTTGAACAATACATATGAGAACAATGTTGTTAATGGAAAACCACTTGGTTTCTTCTATAATCGAACTGACGAAACAATTACAGGGAACCAATATGGTCAGATATACGTAGTAAATTCTGATAATATAGAATTTACAGGATATGATTTGGGTAAAATAAATGTAGGAATGCAAGTTCATAATTGCACAAATATCTCAATAGAGGATGTGAACGTAACTGGGAGAGATGGATTGGAAGCGAGAAAGGTTGACGGTTTAACAATAAAGAATTGTGATTTAACTGGACTTTGGCAGGACACTGGGATAGATTTTGAATATGTAAATAATACAGTTATTCAAAATATTTATCTTGAAGGATTTCGTTATGGATTTGATTTTGATTATATGGATGATGTTCAAATTCACAATAATACAATATTCAATGCAACAGAGGAGGGTATAGGAATTGAAGAAAGTTCGAACATATTGATGACCTTCAACATAGTAAGCTGTTATGTAGAATCAGAAGGTAGTGAAATAGCCTTGGTCTTCGGTTCATGTGAAAATGTAACTTTATACTACAATATCTTCATAAGTTTGGGAGATCTAGGGGCGTATCCTGTTGTAGAATATAGTGTTACAAATATAATATGGTACAATAATGTTTTAGAAATTGGGAATTACTATTCAGACTGGAATGGTATGGGTACATATTCATTGGAAGGAAATGTAGGAAGTGTGGATCTTTATCCTTTCATAGACATAGATGAGGACACTTTAACTGAATTTGAAGAAGTAATCGAATACTTTACTGACCCCTTCAATGCTGACAGCGATTCCGACGGCTTGGATGATGGTGAGGAGGTAAATACTTACGAAACAAATCCTCTCTCAGATGACAGCGATTCTGATGGTATGGATGATTTATGGGAAGTAACTTATGGTACAAATCCCAATATAAATGATTCAACTGAAGATCCTGATGAAGATGGATTGACAAATATTGAGGAATTCAATTATAATACTCTACCATTAAATAACGACACAGATGGAGATAGTTATTTGGATGGTGAAGAAATTGAAGCAGGAACTGATCCATTGAATAGTTCTAGTTTTCCTATAATAGGAAAACCCTATTTAGGTCTTATAATAGGATTAGCTGGAGGTTTTGGTGTAGTTGCTGGTATAGGAACCTACATCCTTATTAGAAAGAGAAAAGGTAAACCATCAACTAAAAAAGGAAAGAAGTAATTTTCTTCATTTCTTATTTTTTCTAACATTTATAGTGATATTACGTATAATAATCTTGTATTTACGAATATTCCAGATATCTTTTTTTTGATCTTTAATTTCTTTGCCTTCAAGAATATCATAGGTACTTCTACGGAACTTTTAAAATGATAAAAACTGCTACTAAAATCGTGATTTCAGAAAGACAAATTGAAAATAAAGTCGAGGAATTACTAAAAGAGCTTACATTAGAAGAAAAGTTCAAACTTATGGTTGGGTTCTTTAGATTTCAGACTAACACCATAAAAAGATTAGGGATTAAAACATTCAAAGTGACTGATGGTCCGCTAGGAATTTCTCAACATTCCAGTATGCTTAGGAAAAATACTAAGTTTCCAGCAGGAATAAATCTAGCAGCTTCTTGGAATCGAGAATTAGCTTATGAATGTGGGGAAGCCATAGGTAGAGAAGCAAGAGCAATAAATAGATTATGTGTTCTTGGTCCAGGCATTAATATTGGGAGAACACCTCTTAATGGGAGAACTTTTGAGTATTATAGTGAGGATCCACATCTAACTAAAGAGATAGCGATACCGTTTGTAAAGGGAATTCAAAGTCAAAGAATAGCTGCATCTCCTAAACATAAAGTAGCAAATAACCAAGAAACAAACATACACACCATTGATGCTCAAATAGATGAAAGAGCATTACAAGAAATCTATCTTAGAGCTTTCAAAGAAATTGTTGAAGAAGCAGATCCATGGACAATAATGACGTCATATAATTTAGTTAATGGAGAGTACGTACATGGAAGCTCCAAGCTGTTAAAAGAGACATTAATGGAAAAGTGGAGATTTAATGGTTTTGTAATGACAGACTGGTGGGCAACACAAGACAGAGGTGTAGAACAACCAACAACAGAAAAAGCGATTAAAGCGGGTTTAACTTTAGAGATGCCTGTTCCTATCCTTTATAAAAAAGAAATTCTTATTGAAAAACTCAATAAAGGATTGTACACTGAAGAAGATATTAATGAACTAATTAGAAGATTATTGCGTGTTTACGTTCAAGTAGGGATGTTTGAAAATGAAGAAGACTTACCAAAAGGTGAGAGAAATACTAAGAAACATCAGGAATTAGCAAGAAATATGGCTGAAGAAGGTATTGTTTTACTAAAGAATGAGAAACATCTTTTGCCTTTGAATATTGA
>JAEOTG010000160.1 GCA_016839985.1 Candidatus Heimdallarchaeota archaeon
AGATAGTTGTTTCAATAGCATGAGGAACAGGTGAATATTTCCATTTTGCATAAGATAAATTTGGGTTGTCAGATGTAGAAGTCATGGATAAATATAGGAAATAATTAAAGAAAGGCCATTGGATAAACTCACTATTAAAGTCAATTAATGGATAAAAATTCATTACAATGTTTTTACCATCATTTTGAGAAGTGATGAGAGGTAAACCAGGATTCACACTATCAGAGCTTGTTTCGATTAAAGTCACTCCAGTTAAATCTAAATCAGTATAATTTGCTAGAGTTGGAACTGAATTCCATTGAATTTCTTCTATTATTGAATGATTACTTCCATTCTCTGTTATTACAGGTAAAGAATAATCTTCGTAAATGTTTGCAGTAGAAGACAAACTGAAACCTAGATTTACTAGAAGACTTGAATTATCTGCTAGATTTTCTCCTATGAAGATTACTAAACCTTCATCATAAGTATTTAATAATAAAATTTCATTCCATGTAGGATTATAATCTAAGAGTACTAGACAGTCTACTTCAGTAAGATCTGTACCAACATAACTCTGGTTAGTAATTGAAAATAATGGATCGAGAGTTATCCTTTCTAGAAAAGCGTTTTCAATTTCTGAACCTACAAGAAGAACATTTATTGTTTCCTCTGCATTAACTTGGTTGTAAAAGATGCATGTGAATACTACTAAAGATATCAAGAAAATAACTATACTGACTTTCTTTTTCATATATAACACCTAGAAGTAGAATTTAAGAGAAAAAACTGATATATAATGTTTATCTAGCTAAGAATTCTAGTTAAAACTGTAGTAATCTACGACATAACCTTCTGAACCCAAGTAGTCACGATAATTAGTAAGAGATGCTTTTCGTAGGAAATCTATTGTGTCTACTGTAAGTTCTTCTATCAATGCATCTTGGAGTCTCTCAATGAAGAATTCGAAAATCTTATCGAATTCTCTGATTCTGTCGTTTACATGCATGAAATTAAAATCGTTAAGGAAAAGCTTTTTCTCCATTTCCCAGTCTCTAGTTGCACAAATTAGGAAAACTCTTATTGTTTCTCTTTCGATGCTAGGTATAGAGGATGTGACACAATTAGTAAAAATATCCATTATTTCAGTTTGAACTTTGTTTAAAATTCTCTTCCTTACACTAATCTTGATCGCATTCACTTTTCCTTGTTCAAGCTGAAATTGAACGCTCATTAGTGTCGATTCACGATAATCTCATGCTTATCTATAAACTTTTTTGAGAGATAATGCAAAAACAAATAAAATTTACATCTATCTTTTCAAAATACATTTTTCTTTGTTAAAAAATTACATTGCCAAAAAATTATAAGTTAAATGATTAATATTTACATATGGGAGTTCATTTTAATAATCCAGGAGATCATACCGAAGAAGTCTTTTCAATAGTAAAAGAAAGACTCAAAGTTGGTGATATTAATCAAATTGTTGTTGCTACTACAACGGGAATAACAGCTCTAAAAGCAGCAGCTGATTTTACCCAAATAAAAGTAGTAGCTGTTACTCATCAAGCAGGTTTTAAAGTTCCAGGTGAGTTAGAAGTTCCAGAAGAGCTACTTCAAGAGATAAAGGAAAAAGGAGTGCAAATAGTCACAGCAACTCATGCACTAGCAGGGATAAGTAGAGCTATCAGGAAAAAACACGGAACATGGATGGTAACCGAATTAATAGCAGAAACTTTTCGAATGTTAGGGCAAGGAACAAAAGTTTGTGCTGAGATTGTTGTAATGGCAGCAGATGCTGGCGCTATATCCATGGATAGTGATGTTATTGCCATAGCAGGTTCAGGAAGAAATGCAGATACTGCATGGGTAATAAAACCTGCTCATACTCACGGTTTCTTCGATATGAAACTAAAAGAACTATTATGTAAACCCAAAGATTTGTAAAAAGTGATGGAATGGAATTTGACACAACACAAGTGGATTGGGTCTTTGTTACAATTGCAGTTGCCATTTCAATTATAGTTATATCAATAATTTTCATCCTAAAAAAGCTAAAATTCAAAAAATGGCAAATAAGAAAATTAGGGCACATGTCTCTACATTTTTATGTTGCTTTTATTCCATACTTCTTTACAAATATTTTTGATGTGATAATTGTGGTACTTCTGGTTGTAGGAATACTTAGCTTATTGTCTTTTATACCACCTATTAGGTACCTACAGAGACTTTATGACGATTGTACTCGTGAAGGAGAAAAAAAATGGCTTCTAATTGTAAATTCTTTTTCTACTGGTTTTGTTGTTTTAATAATATTCTTGGTTTTTCATGATAAATTATATATTTTCACATCAGCAGTATTGTCTGTTAGTTTAGGAGATGGAATGGGGGAGATGATTGGAAGACCTTATGGTCGAATAAAATACAAAATCTTCGAAGAAAGAAGTTTAGAGGGATCCCTTTGTGTACTTATTGGAATTTTTGTGAGTTTAATTATAGCTTTTGGTTTTCATTCAATGCTAAGTGTAACAGGTTTTTGGTGGAAAGCAGTGGTTGTAAGTATAATTGGAACAATAGTTGAAGCTTGTAATTACAAATTTATTGATAATACCACGCTTCCTTTCTCAATAGCTCTAGCTTTATTCCTTTTATTTGAATTGTAAATCAAGTGAATATTGATTAAAAAAAGAGAGAAAAATGAGGAGATAGATTAACAGAAGTCTGTTGGCCATTCTCCTTCTTTATACCAGTAAGGTTTTCTAATCATACCAAAAGCATTATGAGCAGCAATAGCTCCTTGAGCAACTGCAATAACTATCAATTGATATTGGGTTGCGATATCACCGATTGCGAATACACCTTCAACGTTTGTTCTCATTTCTTTATCAACTTTGATGTATTTTCCTTCAGTTGTTATTCCAAGATCTTCAAAGATATCAAGATTTGTAGACATTCCTACTGCTAAGATACATTTATCCACTTCAATTTCTCTTTTCATGTGAGTATTTACATCTTCAAGAACTGCTCTTTCTAGAGCATCATCTCCTTCAAGACCAGCGATTATATGATTATATACTATTTCTGCAATATCGTTTTTAACAATTAGATCTACTTTAGTTTGAGCACCTCTGAAACTATCTCTTCGATGTACTAAGTAGATTTCTTTTGCTACTCCAGATAGTTCATGAACTGAATCAATTGCAGTGTCACCACCACCAACAACAAGGACATTACAACCTTTGAATCTATCAGGATCTGTAACGAAATTATAAACTCCTCTATCTTTTATCTTGAATTTTCTTTCTCCAGGTATTCCTAATTCAGCTGGTTGAGAACCAGTTGCAATTATAATAGTTCTAAAGCTATATCTTCCTTCATTAGTAACAATTGTAATAACGTCATCTTTCTTTTCTACATTAATGACTCTTTCTGCTAAGACTTCTGCTTGTACTTCTCTTGCTTGAATCACGAATTCATCTATCAATCTTTTTCCTAAAATACTTGGAGCCCCTGGGTAATTTTCAACTATTTTTCTAGCATATAAAGTTGTAACAATCCCTCCAAGACGACCACCTTCAAAAACTGTCACTTTGAGACCTTTATAACTAGCAATAATAGCAGCACCTAGACCCCCTACTCCTCCTCCTATTATACCCAAGTCACCATAGAATTTTTTATCGTTTCCAGTTGACATGTTAATCTGAAACGGAAAGAAGAATACTTACTAATAATCTTTTTGAATTGAGCATATGTTATTTTAATCGCTAGAGAGGTTTTTAATGAGATAATCTTTTATAATAATAAGAGCTCTACAGTCGTCCGAATTATAAGATATTGCTTTTTGAAGCGCTTTTTTATTTCTTTCAATATACCATTTATCAAAAAGAACGATGCTTGTAGCTCCATCTGATAAAGGATCATGCCACTGAAAACCTAACCAGTTCGCAACTTCTTTTAATGTGTAAGAATATAAGGGCAAGATTATATTCTCCTTAAATATTGGAAATAAATCAAATGAGTTCTTTGTAACGTTTGATAAATCATTTGATGAAAGGTTATATTTCTCTGTAAGTTGTTTGAAATATTGTGGTTCTGCAGAGGACCAATGATAAATAATAAATTTATCTTTAAATTCAGAAAGAAATTCGTAGAAAGAAATAATCATTTTTTCTTCTTCTTTTGGTGAATTTGCTAAGAATGATCTATATTCAGCTTTATCTTCGTCCCTAATGAAACACCCTATTATCCATATGAAATTGTGATGGGAGGAACCTTCAATGTCCACAAAAAGTTCAATTTTGCTTTTTGGAAAACTTACTTTATTTCTTATAATATCTTTCTTCTCAATAATTGCTGTTGCTTGAAGTTTGAAATATGTTAGCTCTCTCTTACTTGCAACATCACTGGAGATTTTTGTTATGTCTGCTTCTGCAAGATCTTTAACATTTGTGATACTAATTGATCTTAGTTCTTTCTTTATCCTTTTTCCTATGCCACTAATCAGAGTAAGATCAGATGTTTCTTTTGCAAGATTTCTACAATATATTCTCCATTCACAAACTCTACAACCTCTTGTATAATCTGGAGAGATGTCAATATTGTCTTCTAGTATTTTTTTGATTCTTGGTAAATCACTGAGTAATATATCTATTTCATCAGAAATAACAAATTTTTCTCTTTCTTTTTCTCTCTGCAAAATAAAGTAATTCAAATCAATATCTTGAAATTTCGAGCAAATATATGCTGAAAAAACTCCTTCCATTACTAGAGGTTTTCTTAATGGTATATTCCCTCTAGTAAAAATTGGTTCATACGCATAGGGACCAAAAACACTATTTTCTTTAATTTTTTTTAGTTTATCAATTTTTGTTGATAATTTATTGAAAGACATCCATTTCTGGTTAATAATATCATTGCCTTTTTTGATTAAATTTGAAGTTTTTTTTACTTCAGATTTAACAAACTCTGGAGACAAAAAGGGAACAGAAGTTTTGTGTCTTTTTTTGATGATTGGGTGAATTTCTTTTTCTTCTTGAGGTCCATGCTTATTTAGATAAAGTAGCATCGGGCATTTATAGAACATCCGAATGTCGTAGTGACTAATGTACATAGTTTTTCATCTTTTTTGCGTGAATGAATTATATAATAATCAATAAGATTACAAATTCTTAAGTATTGTATCAATTCCATGTTCAATTCCTTGCATTAGCATGAAACCTCTTGGACTTTCTCTTGTAGTTATTTCACCTGCAACAGGAGTTAACATTATTTTTTCTACTTCTTTAATGTCACGTGTGTGACCTAAAGTCCATATTAGTTTTGTATAGGCTGCTGAAGGCAACATATTTTCACCTTCTATAACCCCTCTAGCGAGCATATCTCTTCCCGTTTCATAAACACGAAGCTGAACAAAGCCATAAAGGGGTTCAACTACCATTACAACAGGAATTTCTTCATCTTGACATCTCTCTAAAGCTGGGTAGACATCTGTTCCCACATGTGCAAGACCGGTTCCAATAATAACAACTCCATGATATCCAAGATCAACCATTGCATCGAGCATATCAGGGTTCATACCAGGATAGAAGTATAACATCCCAACCCGTGAATCTATTTTGGTATCTAAATAAAATTCTTCTAGAGGTTTTCTTGGTGAGACATCATCTTTAAACCAAGTAGTGCCCGTATCATCTATCTTCCCTAGAGGAATATCACTGAGGGTTCGAAAAGTATCACGTCTAGCTGAATGCATTTTCCTACATCTAGTAGAGCGATGAATCAAGTTATAACTATCACTAGGCATTCCATGCATACAGATCGCAACCTCTGCAAAATTTTCATATCCAGCTAATTTTGCTGCGTAGAGTATATTTCTTGGACCATCTGAAGAAGGTCTATCAGAACTTCTTTGACTTCCAACTAAAACTACAGGAACAGGTAAATTACGGAGGAAAAACGATAAAGCACAACCTGTTACACACATTGTATCTGTTCCATGTCCTATTATAATACCTTCAACTCCACTTTCAATCTCTTTCCCTATAGCTTCAGCTGTTTTTACCCAATACTCTGGTCTGAAATTTTCACTTAAGATTTGATACAAGGTTTTAGGAGTTAGATTAACTGTAGATGTTAATTCTGGAACAGCGGAAAACAATTCTTCCGGAGTGAAAGCTGGTAAAACAGCTCCTGTTCTGTAATCTAATCTAGATGCTACAGTTCCTCCAGTTCCTAGTAGTGTAACATCTGGTAATTCTTTCTTATATTTTACATCTACATGTGGCAGCTGATAATGTCCTTTTTGAAATCCTACTTCTTCAATTATTGTTTCCTCATCTATCAAAACACCTAGATTATAACCAGTATCTACTTTGAGTGTTATATATCCATCATCTGTATGTTGACTTCTTGGAAGCAAAAGACCTTCATATGTTGCTTTTCCTTTTTTAACACTAACTTTACTCCAAGTTCTTATTTGTTCTTTGATGAGTCTTTCTCTTAAAACTCCTCTATACCCCTCTGGTTCATTAACATTCTGATCACTCATTTCAATTCACTTCCTCTTTGAGAAGTAATTTTATTTTCTCAATAATTACTTTCCCATTCACTGAATATTCTATTTCTTTAAGAATTACTCCAACTATTTTTGGTAAAACAAATTTACGGTATGTTTCATCTGATATTAGTTTCTCTTTATCATAATTCTCGATTTTACTCAAAATTATTTTGTTTAATTCGCTCTCTGTTAGTTTTGGAATTGCTAATTGGTTAACAATTTCCTTAATTTCCAGTTTAGGATTCGTGTTTAAAATTTCTATAAAATCATTAATGTGAGTTTGGAGTATTGCGTTTTCGGCTAAAGCTTCAGCAACCTTATCAAGCATTTTATTTGTAACATTTACTTGTTTCCTTCTTTTTTCTCTGGGTAATTCAACAAGAATTTTATAAGCAAGATTAGCATGAAGTTTTAATCGATCAACATAATCATAAAATCGATTTACTTTCTCATCACGAATAAATAGATCCACTTGATTTTGTGTAAAATTATATTTCTTATGCAAATCATCAAATAAATCCCACGGTTTCTTTCCAATGTCTTTGGTGTATTCGTTTATTTTTTCCAAAGAAACAACTATAGGGGGAGTATCAGTATCAGGATAAATCCTATCTTTTCCATGTATAACTCGTAGAAACTCTGAATTCCCATTAGATACTAACCTCCTTGTTTCTTGGGGAACACCTTCAAGTGCAGCTTTCACTCTTTCAACTATCTTCTTAAGAGCATGAATAGCTTTTTTCTCTAATCCCATTACAACAATTATTGCATCTTCTGAATTTGGATTCATAATTGAACAAATTTGTTCATATTTTTCATTATCTATTTTCAATCTAGAAGGGTAGTCAGAGTGAATCCTTACAGAATCTTCAATGATTTCATCACTGTGAAAATGATCTTCTCTTGGAATCCCTGTTATTAGCATGCTTTTCTCAAATATCTCTAAACCAAAGTCTTTGTTTGGTTGAACTTCAGTATTAAATAAGCCCTTCATATTAGGAAATACTGATGAAAAAACTTTGCTAGTTTCATCAAAATTAAACAGGTGAGTAATATCAATATAGGTGTGCACAAAATCCTCCGATTTTATATCTCTTCTTAACATCTCATCTCTTATTTCAAGTAGAGTATGTTGTCTAACAACTTCATTACGACATAAGAGATCAAACATATCTAAATCTTGAACACCTTTTATTTCTACCCTATCTCCTCCTGCAATTGTTATGTTAACGTCTTGTCTAGCTGAACCAATACCTCTACATCCAATGCCACTAAGCCTTAGAACTCTACCAATTTGTTTTGCTGTTTCGATTAACTCCTCAGGTGTATCTACATCTGTATATTCAGTAATAATCTCGGTTAATGGTACGCCTAAACGATCTAAATTGAAATAAACTGTTCTATTGGCAGTATCTATCCAATTGACTCTTCTTGCAGCATCTTCTTCAATATGAACATTAGTTACACGAACTTTCTTTCCATTAACTGGAACCCAACCATCTCTTCCACAAATAAATGTTCTTTGAAAACCAG
>JAEOTG010000161.1 GCA_016839985.1 Candidatus Heimdallarchaeota archaeon
TATTATTTGTAACACCAAAGACATCTATATCTGGGAATTCTTTTGAACGCATATAAAGTTGAACACCTGCCATTCTTTGATTGTTGTTTAATGTATAAGTGTTAGAATAAATGCCATCATTTATAATCCATGTCATTGAACCTCCTCCCCCATTTGGATAACCAGTATACATTAACAAAGAACCTCTAGTAGGGATAGTACTAAACATATATTCAATATCATACTTTAACCTATATCCTGCAGGTATAGTATAAGTTCCTGGGATATCTGAATAGAAAGTTCTTTGTGTTAGTGATGTGTTTACGGGGATATTAGTTGTTTTTGAGGTCAACTCCACTGAACTCTGATCAGATGGATTAAATAAATACAAACTAAATTTCATTGTTATGGTAATATATTGAGAGAAATAAGTACCATCATTTGTTCTTATATATGTTAGATAGTGTACCCTTCCTGATATTTCCCAATCTTCAGTAAAAACAGGGCTAAACATTTTAGAAGGTTCATGAGGATTATTTCGCTCTTTTAAATGGTGCCATTCCCCTGCTGTACTTGGCCAAGTTATAGGATCAGTGCTTAATGCTCTCCAGTAAAGTTCTTTCGGTATATGATCCCCATCTTTAATTTCATCATATGTGACCCATTCAATTACATTAGGATAATAATATGTATCATTGTTTTCTGGTTCATTAGGATATTCTGGATCATCAATAAGATCATTCCCTGCTTCAGTTCCACCTCCTGAGAAGAATGCGAATAATTGATGATCTCCTGGTATTTGTTCCTGTTTTATTCTAGGATTTGAGGTTGAATCATCATTCTTGACATTCTCTTTCTTATCTATCGTATCAAGTATGTTATCTCCATTTAAATTTTGAAAATTATTATCCTCTGGAGATAGAGGATCATAATAGATTAATGAGTTTAAAACTAACAAACAAACAAATAATGACCATAATCTTGATGATTTATTCCCCATTTTGAATCTACCCAATATTTTACTTACGGATTAATTTTCTTTCCACTTTTTCTTTGAAAATTTTAGTGTTTTGTTATAAATATCGAATCTCATCTAATAAAGATTCTTTATACTGCAATTCCAGTCTGTTCGAATTATTATCTTATTCCCATGTTTCTTTTTGTTTTAAAACCCCAGAATCAAATATTCCTTTTTCCCATTCTTTTTCTTGCACTATAATTTCTTTTTCTTGACCATAAACAATATCCTCAATTTGGAAAGCATTAAAGAAAGCTTTTGATACTGCATCTTGCAGTTCATCTATTCCATTTTTTGTTAAATTCGAGATTTTTATATTTTGGATTTTTTTTGGACTAAAATGAAATCCTAACTTATCTTCTATAGTTTGTGATATAAAATTTTGTCCGCTTTCTATCATTTCATCAGTTACACTAGTAGAAATAGCATAATCAAGGTGTGTTCCTAGTAAGACAATATTTGTAAAATCTGATATTATCTCATGATCAATTGCTTTGTTCAACCAATATTCAAGATTTTGAAATGTTCGTAAATCTGATAAACTGTATGTGAGGATAAGAATAACTACATCATTTATAGTTCTGACATTGAAATACATATCAACAGCATCTTCAAACGCTAATCCTTGACCGACTTCAGCTCTTCCTTTTTGACCAGGCATAATAAAAAGTTGTGAGCTTATTGTTACCTTATATTTCTCAATATTGGAATAAAGTATAAAATAATCAAATTCTAAATTGACAGATTTTGAAATATTTGAACAATCAAAATTAAAGAAAGCACCTTGTTTGTAGCTTGCTAAATTCATAGCAGTGTGGGTTTTTCCAACAGCGCCATCTCCAATGAAAACCACTCCTCCAGTACAAGTAATATCTTTTTCTCGACAAATGATTAACTTATCAATATTACTTTTGTTTTCCATAGGACACAACTTTTGGTGGTCTTTCTCTAAAGTGAAATTTGCTCTTTTTTCAATATAAGACTATTCCTAAATGCAACCTAAAAAAAAGTAAGAGAAGAATACTTACTCAAACTATTGATTACTTTAATAATAAGTACTCTTTCGTCTGATAATCATTTTGTAAATTTCTAATGAAGCGAGTGGTATTGCTATTGCGAATAACAAGATTAGCCAATCCAGTATACCTAGTGGAACAAATTCAACTCTAAATCCTAGTAAATTGTTTGCTAGAACACCAAGTGGTTTAATATATACTAGCAAAAGATGGAGAATTGGAACAATTATTACAAATATAAAGACCAACCACTTCCAATCTTCTTTCAATGAACGAAATACTGATTTGTTTAATCTTCTTAAACTTAGGACTACAAGACTCTCTGCGATAACCAGTACCGTCACAAACATTGTCCTTGCTTTAGCATGAGCCCAATTTATAGGAGATGACGAAACCGCATCAGTTTCTCCTAAGAAAATAGGAACAGCTCCTGTTTTATTAAAATCGGAAACTGGTATAATTCCATTAAAAGATAGAATATAAATTAAACCAGCAGATAAAGCTAGAGCTAATGCTAGTATAACTAATGCTAAAACATATTTCTTGTTGAAAATTTCTTCATCATTTCTTGGTGGGTATTCCATAATCTCTGCTGCAATATTATCAAAGATGAATACTAATGGTGGGATTACATGAGCTGTAGAGAAAATGTATACTCTTTGAAAATCATTTACTATGGAAAAACCTGGAATAAATGAGCTTGAGAAGTACAGAATTGCTTCAGCAATATTCAATGTAATGTAGAAGAAAATCATAACTCTGATTCTATCAAATAGACCACGACCCTCTCTTATTCCAAGAACAGTGCTATTGAAACTATCATCTGAAATGACAACATCAGAAGCTTGTTTAGCAGTATCTGTTCCCTCGATTCCCATACAAATTCCTACATCTGCATTTGTTAGCGCGAGTGCATCATTCACGCCATCACCACACATCGCTATTATTTTTTTTCTCCCTTGATACTTCTCAACAATAATTTGTTTGTGCTGTGGTGAAACTCTCGCAAATATTCTAGTGTTGAAGAACTCATCATCTGATTGTTTTCCTATACGATTTCCTTCTACAGCTAATTCGTCTCCTCTGATTATTCCAACATCTTTAGCTATTGCTTTCGCGGTTAGAGGGGAATCTCCTGTTATCATTATTGGAGATACACCAGCGTTGTAACACTGATCAACAGCTGTTTTTACACCATATCTAGGTGGATCAAGCATACATACAAAACCGTTGTAAATCATCAGATTCTCAGCTTCATCTCTATCTTGATGCAACAATGTATCTTTTTCCATTGATCGAACAGCTAATGATATCACTCTATATCCTTGAGATGCAAAACTGCTTACATAATCCATTATTATTTTTCTATCTTTTTCTGTTATTGGTCTCTTTTCAATTGGTGATCCAATATCTGTACAAAGAGGGAGAACATTTTCTGTTGCACCTTTACAAAAGAGAGTAAATCCTTTCTCAACTTGGTATGTTTTACTCATTCTTTTCAAAGTGGAATCGAAGTTGAACTCGTTAACATATCCATACTCTTTCCTCACTTCTTTCTCAATTATTCCAGATTTATTAAAGAGAGCTAAGAATGCTCCATCTGTTGGATCTCCTGTAGTCTTCCAAGAAACTTGATGATGTGGTTCAAAAACCTCTTCAACAATAAGATGTGCGTTATTATTCAATAATCCCCCTATTAATAAAAATTCTATTTCCGAATCCTCAGCAAATGGTTTTATATTATCTGGAATTAAGTAATCATCAGGCAGTTCTATTGGTTCTGCACCTAGAGGATAAATAGCTCCTTTACCACTAAATCCGATTCCAGAAACACCATAGAAGTACTTTGTATCCCAGATTTTTTGTATAGTCATTTGATTAGTTGTTATCGTTCCTGTTTTATCAGTACAAAGAACTGAACATCTTCCTAATGTTTCGACAGCTGAAAGATTGCGAATAATAACTCGATCTTTAGCCATGGCTAGAACACCAGTTAACAAAATTATTGTTGTTAAAAGTGGAATACTAATGGGCATAATAGCCATGGATGTTTTTATTGATTCAACTACATCAACAATAAGAGATATTTCTGTTATTCTTCCCATTGAATGCATAATTGCTTTGTATACAATTGAAACTGCTAGAAATGATAATACAGCAATCCCTAACCATTTAGCAAGCTTATTAACCTTAGACCTAATAGGAATCTCTGTAGTTCCTAATTCTTGCAATTCAGTTGAAAGCCGTCCTAATTCTGTGTAAACACCAGTATTTACTACAATAGCATTTGTTCTTCCTGCTTCAATGAAAGTCCCTGTATAAAGCATGTTATCTCTTAACGATATAGGTGTATCTTCTTCCAAAATTTTTTTTGGATCAGTGGTTTTTTCTACGGAAACAGATTCACCTGTTAAAGCTGATTCATTAACTAAACAATTACTAGCATAAATGATTCTTGCATCAGCAGGAACCCTATCGCCTTGATCAAGTTATATTAAATCGCCTGGTACTAATTCAGCAGCACCTATACTTTCTGGAACTCCATCCCGAATAACTGTTGAAGTTGGTGCTGTGAGTTTGTGTAGAGCATCAAGCTTAAATTGAGCTCTAATCTGTTGAAAAATCGTAAAGACAATATTAACACCTATAATCCCCATCCAAAAGCCAATTTGCCCCCAAGTACCTGGAA
>JAEOTG010000162.1 GCA_016839985.1 Candidatus Heimdallarchaeota archaeon
AATGATCTAAAGAAAGCTGAAATAGAAGAATTAGAATCTGTAATAACAAAACCACTCGTAGCAGTTTTTTCAATCGAGCAAATAATAGCTACAGGTAATGTAACACTAATCAACGACACTCTTGGTGTAGATCTTACCAAATATCCTCCTGGAACTGATGTGTTTGATATTTTGAGTGTTTATCCATTTGAAGTTCTAATGATGATAGTTGATGGTATCACTCTAAGCTTTGAAGCAATTGGAGAGACAATGCTTGACCAAATTGCAGTTGTTGCGGTTAAGCTAGAGTATGAAAAAATAGGTATGAATACAGATAGAATACAGAATAAGTACATCTATAAATCTGGTGCTTTGATGATTCTGATGACGTTGTTAGCAGTAATCTGTACAATATCAGTCAGTTATTTAGCATCTAGAACTGCTGCAGGAATGGCACGAGATATACGCAGTGATTTATTTAGGAAAGTTGAAAGCTTTTCTAGTATTGAATTTGATAATTTTTCTACAGCTTCTCTAATTACTCGTTCAACTAATGATGTCACTCAAGTGCAGAGCGCTGTTTATATGATAGTACGTCTTGTTGCTTATGCACCTATACTTGGCATAGGTGGTATCATTCGTGCTCTTCAGAAAAGTAAATCTATGTGGTGGTTAATTGGTGTCGCAGTTCTTGTATTGATAATACTTATTGGAATTGTTTTTTCATTGTCTCTTCCAAAATTCAAAATAATGCAAAAATTAACGGATCGTATCAATCTTGTTGCTCGAGAGAATCTTACAGGTATGCTAGTTATTAGAGCATTCAACATGGAAAAATATGAAGAAAAAAGATTCGATAAAGCCAACATAGACCTTACAGCTGTCAGTCTGTTTGTCGTTAGAGTTTTTGTGATTATGATGCCCTTTATGATGCTTATTATGAATGGACTTTCTGTAAGCATCATCTGGGTAGGAGCAAACAAAGTTGCTGAAGCAAGTATGCAAGTAGGGGATATGATAGCATTCTTGCAATATGCTATGCAAATTGTGTTTGCTTTTCTCATGTTAACAATGATGTTTATAATCCTTCCTCGAGCATTTGTTGCAGGTAATCGTATCCAGGAAGTATTAGCAACAGATCCAGTTATTAAGGATCCTCTGGAACCTAGTAAATTTAGTGAACCATTTAAGGGAAAAATAGAATTCCGCAACGTAACTTTCCGTTACCCAGGAGCAAAAAAGAATGTACTTCAAGATGTTAGTTTTACAGCTGAACCAGGTCAAATGACAGCCTTTATAGGAGCAACAGGTTCAGGTAAAACAACTGTTATCAATCTAGTTCCAAGGTTTTATGAAGTAACGGATGGTTCTATCTTGATTGATGGATTGGATATTCGCGATGTAACACAACACGATTTACGTGAAGTGATTGGTTATGTACCACAAAAGAGCTTCTTGTTCTCTGGTACGATTGAAAGCAACTTGCTGTTTGCAGATGAAGATGCAAGTGATGAAGCACTACAGTCATCACTGGATATAGCTCAAGCTACGGAATTTGTATCTTCTAAACCAGAAGGTAGAGAAAGTGATATAGCACAAGGAGGAATGAATGTTTCAGGAGGGCAGAAACAGAGACTTTCAATCGCTCGAGCTCTGGTCAAGAAACCACCTATCTACATATTTGATGATAGCTTTTCTCAATTAGATTTCAAAACAGATGCAGCATTACGAAGAGCTCTGAAAAAACAAACAGGAGATAGTACATTACTAATAGTTACACAAAGAGTTTCTACAGTTAAAAACGCTGAACAAATTATTGTCTTGGATGACGGAAAAATTATTGGGAAAGGTACACACGAAGAGTTGTTAGAAACTTGTGATATTTATCGGGAGATAGCAACATCACAACTTGAACTGGAGGAACAATTATGAGCCACGGACCAGGACCAATGGGAAGAAGACCTTCAAGAAGAAGAGGACCTGGGGGACCAATGGGTCAAATGATGAAAGGAGAAAAAGCAAGTGATTTCAAAGGAACAATGGTTAAGCTAATCAAATACCTTGGCAGATACAAGATAGTGATACTTATTGCAATTTTTATTGCAGCAGCATCCACAGCAGCTAATATTTTCGGACCAAAAATACTCGGTCGAGCTACAACTACATTGTTTGATGGTTTGATAGAAACTGTGAGAGGAACAGGGGAAATTGATTTTGATGCAATCAAGCGATTTATTTTCATCACACTAGCACTCTACATAGGGTCAGGTATATTTAGTTATATTCAAGGATGGATAATGGCTCGAGTCTCAACAAATATTGCTTATCGATTCCGTAGAGACATTTCCTTGAAAATCAACAAAATGAAACTAAAATACTATGATAAGACTACACATGGAGAAATCCTTTCTCGAATCACCAATGATGTAGACACTATCAACCAAACCTTAAGTCAAAGTATTTCACAAATAATTACTTCTGCTGTAACTGTGGTTGGTGTACTAGTAATGATGTTTACCATCAGCTGGATGATGACTTTGGTTGCACTAGCAATTATTCCTATATCAGGAATAGTAGTAGCTTTTATAGTCAAAAAATCTCAAAAACATTATAACCAGCAGCAAGAATACCTAGGGCATGTCAACAGTCATGTAGAGGAGATGTATGGTGGGCATGTTGTTATGAAAGCTTTTAATGGAGAGGAGAAAAGTCAAGAACAATTTGAAGAATATAACAACATACTTCATAAATCAGCATGGAAATCTCAATTCTTCTCAGGATTAATGATGCCTATAATGAACTTTGTTGGTAATCTAGGATATGTAGGAATTGCAATTATGGGAGGATGGCTGGCTATTCAAGATGTAATTGGTGTAGGAGACATTCAAGCCTTCATACAATATGTACGTTCATTTACAGGACCAATTGCACAACTAGCTAATGTATCAAATGTTCTTCAACAAACAGCTGCAGCTGCAGAAAGAGTATTTGAGTTCATAGAAGAACCAGAAGAAGTAGCGGAAACAACAGAACCAGTTAAACTGAAAGAAGTAAAAGGTTTGGTAGAATTTAGGAATGTGAACTTTGGGTATGATCCTGAAAAAATTATTATTCACAACTTTTCCGCTGTAGCTCAACCTGGTCAAAAAATTGCTATTGTCGGACCAACTGGAGCAGGGAAAACAACAATGGTTAAACTGCTTATGCGCTTCTACGATGTTAATGAAGGAGCTATTCTTGTAGATGGAACAAATATCTATGATTTCACACGTTTAGATTTACGCAATATGTTTGGTATGGTTCTTCAAGACGCTTGGCTCTTCAATGGTACTATTCTAGAAAATATTCGTTATGGTCGTCCAGATGCAACAGATCCTGAAGTTGTTGCAGCAGCTGAAGCTGCACATGTTGACCAATTTGTTCACACCTTAGCAGGTGGTTATCATATGGAATTAAACGAAGAGGTGACAAATGTATCTGAAGGGCAGAAGCAACTTCTTACTATTGCAAGAGCTGTATTGGCTGATCCACCAATTCTTATTCTAGATGAAGCAACTAGTTCAGTAGACACTCGAACAGAAATTCTAATCCAAAGAGCAATGGATGAACTGATGAAGAACAGGACAAGTTTTGTTATCGCTCATCGTTTATCAACAATTAGAAATGCAGACCTAATACTTGTGATGGATGAAGGAGACATTGTAGAACAAGGAACACATAAGGAATTACTCGCAAAATGCGGATTCTATGCAGAGCTACATAACAGTCAGTTTGAGGTTACTGAAGAGACTCCTGAATTCTTAGAAATTCAAGCTTGTGATTAAATCTAGAGTAACTTTTTCTGTTTTTTTTTGAAATAATTGTTAGTTAGACAAATTTTTATTGGTATTATAATCTAGTATTAAAATGGTAAATTTTAATCCAGACAAACTAAGTATACGAAAAGTTTATTCTGATGATTTAAATATACTTTCTAGAAAATACACATTAACTCATTCAGATCTTACGGGAGAGCTTTATCTAACCATTGGAAAAGAGTATGATTATGATAAATTGAAAAAATTATATGTTCGTTTTATGCGTGATGAAGTTTTAGCAGAATGGAAAAAAAACAATGACAATTATGAATTACATCTATATGTTCATATTTCTGGTGGATTCATTTTTGGTGGTGCGAAATTCAGAAATGCAATAATAAGAAGTCATCTACCACTTGTTCTCAAGATATTAAAATACTCAGAGAAGGACTTAATTGGTTCTAACACCTTTTTAGAAGAAGCTTCTATAATTGTTCATTTTAAATCTAAAAAGGATAAGTATGATAAGATAGAAGATATGGGGAAAATCAAGTCAATCTTATTAATTTAATAACCTTTTTTCTCCATCTAACTGTCTTATTTCAGTTATGTTTTGAGAAACTTCTATACATCCAAGATATTTGCCTTCTTCATCATGGAGAGCATAATATTCAATGAGAATTTTTTGTTTTTCTTCAAAACCATCTAGTTTCAAATCTATCCAAAATCTCGCTTTTTTTCTTTTATTTGCTTTCATTTCATCTAAGATTGTTTCAACTTTGTTAAGACTGTGTTTGGGATGACACTTTTGAACAGATTTACCGATTACTCCTAGAGGTCGTTTGAAGATTCTTGTTTCATGTTTATTCCATGCGATGACTTCATCATTTTCATCTACAATTGAAAACTCAATAGGAATATTCTCAAACATTGACTTTAGTGTCTTTTCAGGTATTTCACCAATCATGATATCAGGAAAATTAGAAGATAAAAAAATATTTCGAATTAATAAGGAGAATTTATTGAATATAATTGAGGATACCAGAGAATTTTCTAACTATAATTATATCTTCAATGTTATGTTGTCTTAACGGGTCAAAGAGAATCGGAGTCATTCCAACTCTTTGAGCCATCTTTACATCTAATCCAAAATCATCTCCAACATGAATTACATTCTCTGGATGTTCTGCTTTTATTTTTTCTAGAGCAATTTCATAAATCTCTATCTGATTTTTGTGGTAACCTACTTCTCTCGAGTGAACAAATATTTCAAAATATTCTAAGATTTCGAATCTCTTCATTACAGGTTTGAATAAATC
>JAEOTG010000163.1 GCA_016839985.1 Candidatus Heimdallarchaeota archaeon
AGTAGGTGATTATTATGAGAAGTAAAGTTAAAATAACTGTTGTAAAGCAATTCTTGCCAGAAGATATTTTCGGACATGAATATACTCTTGTGTCTGGGCAAACAGTATCAAATTGTTCAATGAAGGCGGGAAGTGAATTTATTTCAGATGGATCAGGAAATAAACCAGAAGGATTTTGTCCTCATGCATGGAATAGTATTTTCAAGAATGTTCATCTTCTTACTTGGGGAGGAGGATATCCTGAAACTATTGGTGAGGGTTTGTCTTTTGGTGTGTGTCCAGATGGATTGAGACCAGTAATCTTTAAACTAGAAAGAATAGAAAGTTAGTAGGATAAGCATTTTAATGCAAATGATTAATTACAATTTCGTTTCATAAAAAGAATTAGAACCTAAATATGTGAATCCAATCTTTTCATAAATGTCTTTCTCTTTAGTTTCTTTTCCTACTACCATTTTGAGTAGAATTTTTATACCTCTCTCTTCGCATATTGTTGCAGTTTTTGCTAGTAAAGACCTTAGATATTTCTCTGTAGTAGCATAGGAATTAAACAAACTCGCTTTTGAATAATCTATGCGATTAAACACTGCAGTTCCAAAAGCTACTATTTCATCCCCTTCTTCTATTACAAGATTTGCAATAACAGCTTTTCTTCCTATCTCTCCCTCTATCCAATCAAAAAAACCCTTTGCCCATTCTACTGACTGCTCTCTATTATTAGCTATTATCTGTGCACACTTCTCAAGATCCTTATTTCTATCAAATTCTCTAGCAATGTCTGTATCCATGTTTTTATCAATGTTTTCAATGGGAATCTTATAATGATAACTATAATCTTCTACTAGAGAAAATCCCCATTTTTCAGCTAAAGCCGCATTACCTCCCCACAATATCCCAAATCTTGAAACAACTTTTTGAACTCCTTTATTTTTTAGAACTTCAATAGCTTTTGCAATTAAAAGGTCTGCAGCATCTTCATACTTAGGAAGAACAATTGGTGGTGTTAGATTAGCTTCGATTTCGTATTTATCATTTTCTTTAGTAATTTTAGATGTAAGGAAACCTATCATCTTTTCATCTTTAAAACAATAAAGTCTAGTTTCTGGATCAAAATCCTCTTGTGAGTAAATTCTCTTCAATCTATCAGCAGGTGTTTGATGAGGTTCCTCCCAATTCCTAGCTATTTCAATTCCCAATCTGGCTTGTTCTTCTTCAAATCCCTCTTCATAGCTTTTAATCGAAAACTCTGTCATAATTATGTTTTAACTTAATCATTTATAAGAAATTACCAAAGCTCTTTAATGATGAAACTGCCTTCTAATAAGGTATCTTTTTGTATGAACGTCCTTCTTGGAAGGAAGACGACTTTGCAGTAAAATGAAAAGAACCTATAAGGTGTTTTTTTAGCTCTTTCATCCAAAAATTAAATTAGTGATTGTAAGCTTCTCATACCGTTGATGATGTTGAAGAGATTTGAATCAATAGACCCAAATACAATAAAAGAACCTGTTTTGAAAATCTTCGAAAAACTAGGAGAAGTAATTGAGGATATTTCTTTCTTAGGACGAGGAGAAGCTTCTGCAGTTTTCAAAATTACAACTAATAATACTCTCTACGCATTGAAAACAGCTCTTTATCCTGAAAGAACTCAAAAAATACTTAACGAAGCAAAAATCAGAAGAGAGTTTATTGATAAAGGAGTGCAATGTGTTCCTGCTCCAAGATATGTTGATCAAGAGTTTTTCAAAAATGGTGCAATTGTATTTGATTTTGCAGAAGGGATTCATTCAGATTATCAAGATGAAACAACAGTTAAGAAAATGGCTCGTAATCTAGCTGACATCCACAATGTAGAATTTGACATAATCCATGATGGATTGGAACAAATGAAGAAGAATCACCAAGCTTTGAAGAAAACTATGAACCATATTGAAACAGATTATCCTCACTTGATGAATCCATCTATCTCTAAAGCTTTTTCTCTTGCACTCGATGAATATGAAACTCTAATTATTGATAGCAAAGATTTGCTCCCCTTTGGAATCTCAGGAATTTTGCATGGGGATATTGGAGGACATTTCATTACAGATCCACATGGTAAGGTTTGGTTGGTCGATTGGGAGAATTCTGAATACGGTGATATAATTGAAGAAATTTGTACATTTGTTTTCTACAGTGGTATGGGAGAAGATTTGCGGGAAATATTTTTTAAGGAGTATAAAACTTGTTTTCCTCCAGCTGCTACTTTAGATCTTAATCAATTGGGTTACTACTACATCTTTCCCATGCCAGCGTTTAATATTTGTTTTGGGATGGATCAGTTGAATACAAATTTAATTCATAATCTAGAACCTGAAAGAAAATTGCAAGATGTAAATGCATCTGCTAGGAATTGGAAAAAATATTTCACTAAATCAATAGCAGCTTTAATCCAAGAAGGTGTCAATGAACTAACACTAAAACTAGTAAATGAATATAATCTGTGTTTATAACCTGCTTTCTTAAACTTCTAAAGAAATTTTTTAAGTTGTTTTATAATGCTCATAAAAACTTTTCTTGATCCAGTTCAACATTGTTTCCATAAATTTCAAATCTCTACTTTTTTGGGATTTGCTAGCAATAATCCTGTAAGCTTTTTCTATCTGTCCAATTCTTGGTATTTCTATTTCATCTATTGTTTTTCCTTCTCTAATCTCTGAAATTATAAACTCTTTTAGAGATTTGAAAAACTCTATTTGTTCATCTAGATATTGTTGGGGATTGTTAACTACTTCTCCATGACCTGGAACAATGAAATCAATTTTCATTGATTTAAATTTTTGAAAAGCTGCAAGACATTCCTCTGGATTACCTGTCTTTCTTGGATTGTTTTGATAAAATCCTAAAAATGGGAGACCATAGTTAATAGGTTCAGTGAAAAACAAGTCACCACTATAAAGTACTCTATCGTTTGGAATATATGCAACACTCGAACCTAAGCTGTGTCCTGCTACATGAAAGAATTCTATACTTAATTCTCCTTCTTCAAGTACGAATTTATCCTCGAAGGTTTTTAACGTCCTTCCACCAAATTTAGTGCTTTTTGGCATATTTTCTTTGCATTTCTTACTAAGAAGCAAAACTGCGTCTTTAAAAGCATCCATTCCTCCTCTATGGTCACTATGTGCATGAGTGAGGAAAAGATACTTGACAGGTAATTTGAAAAATGATTCTAGGTCTTTTCTAAAACCAAAACCAACTTCTAAAGGATTTCCACTATCTATAGCTATGGAATATTTGTCTAATGATATTCCACCTAAAACACTTGCTCTGGTAGTCATTTGAGTAATAGTGTCAACAGCAGTATATTTGGTTAGTTTGACTAAATTACCCATAAGCTTCAAACTTCAAAAGATCTAGAAACTTATATTATTTGTGCTCTTTAAATTTTGATTTCTATTTTTGCAATTATATTGGTCGAAGAATTTCCTATAT
>JAEOTG010000164.1 GCA_016839985.1 Candidatus Heimdallarchaeota archaeon
TCTATTACTATTATACGGTCAGCATTTTCAACAGTTGTTAATCTATGGGCAATGATAATCGCTGTTCTATCTTTTAAAAGAACCTTCAATGCTTCTTGAATTAATGATTCTGTGTATGCATCTATTGCAGCTGTGGCTTCATCTAGAATTAAGATTTTAGGATCAGATAACAAAGCACGAGCAAATGCTACAAGTTGTTTTTGTCCAGCTGAAAGTTTTGTTCCTTTTTCTCCAACTTCAGTATCTAACCCATTTGGAAGACTCTGGATGAACTCCCAAGCATAAACCTTTTTCGCAGCTGTCTATATTTCTTCTCTAGTAGCTTCTAGATTTCCATAACGGATGTTTTCTTCTATTGATCCACTAAAGAGTATGTTATCTTGAAGAACTATCCCTATTTGGTCTCGATATTCTTGAATAACGTATTTTCTTATATCAGATTCATCTACAACAATTGAACCATCAACTACATCATAAAAACGAGCAAGGAGTGAAACTAAAGTACTCTTCCCGGCTCCCGTTCTACCTACTATCGCAACCGTTTGTCCTGCTGGAATAGACAGACTAAATTCTTTGAACAAAGGTTCAGATGGATTGTAGTAGAATGTCATTTTTGAGAAATCTATTTTTCCAGAAAGATCTGCTACAGAGAGTGGATTTGAATCTTCAACAACAGATGGTTTGCTATCCATCAAACTGAATATTCTTTCAACAGCTGCTAAACCTGCCTCAAACTGATTAAAGAATCTTGTAATTTCAAGTAAAGGCATGAAAAATCTATTTAGCATTAAAATAAAGAAATATAGTGTTGCAACACTTAAATCTCCAACTTGAAATGTTATTTTTCCTCCAAAATAGAGCACAAGAAAAGCCCCTACACCAAATAGTGTTTCTATTATTGGGAAGAAGATACTCATACCCCATGCCCTTACATAAGCTGCTCGATAATTTCTCATATTGATTCCTTTGAATCTCTCAAAAGCTTCTTTCTCTTGATTGAAACTTTTTGTTACTTCAATTCCTGAAATTGATTCAGCAACATTTGCGTTTAGTATTGCTATAGTTTTTCTCCAATTTTTAGATGTTCTCCTTGAGAATAATCGAATTCCAATTCCTAGACCAAAAAGAATAGGGACTACTGCTAGAGTTATTCCTGCTAATCTAACATCAGTAATGAAAAGTATGATAATAACTACGAGCATAACAAATATATTAATCATAAAAGAAGTTGTGAGTTGTACCATCTGTGATATAGTATCAGAATCACTAGTTACTCTACTAACTAGCTTACCACTTTTATTCTCATCATAAAACTTCATATCGTTTCGTAATAATGTTTCAAAACTATCTTTTCTAACTCTTCTTAACATTTCTCCTGTTAGAATTGCACTGTTATAGAGAGCTCTATACTGGGCAAACCAGAACATTCCATAGAGAACGATAACTGCTACTGCTTCAATATAAAATACAGTGCTAAAGTCACCATTTTGTACGCCTATAATAACGAATTTAATGAAGAAGGGAATTCCGATATTAGCACCTGTTTGAATTATCATCCATGTAAGAACCTTGGAGAAAGTTTTCATATCATGTTTAGCTATGTAACCGAACAATCTTTTGAAGAGGTATATATCACCATATTTTCGGTCATATTTTTCATCTGGAAGCTCTTGTATGAAACCCATTTTATTACTCTCCTGGATATAATTCTGATAGTAGTTGATCTGGCATCATTTTCTTAATTTCAGAAAATCTTGCAAAAACTCTCCAATAATCTACAGATTCCTTTAGGAGTTCATCGTGGGAACCTATCGCTTTTATTTCTCCTTGCTTCAAAACCACAATAATGTCTGAATGCCTGATAGTAGACAATCGATGAGTTATAATGAAACTTGTTCTATCTTTTAAAACTCTATTAATTGCAGTATTTATCTTATCTTCAGTTTCTGAATCAACAGCAGAACTAGCATCATCAAAAACTAGGATTTTTGGATTTGCAAGTAGCATTCTTGCAATTGCTATTCTTTGTTTTTGTCCTCCACTCAATGTTGTCCCCCTCTCTCCTACAATTGTATCATAACCTTTATCGAATTTATCAATAAATTCATCTGCTTGTGCCATCTTTGCTACTTTTATAATTTCTTCCTCTGTAGCGTCGGGTTTACCATATGAGATGTTTTCTTTAATTGTTGCAGAAAAAAGGACAATATCTTGTTCAATAACACCAATATTACGTCGAATGGTATCTAGTGAAAGTTTCCTTACATCAATTCCATCAATATGAATTGATCCATCTGATACATCATAAAGTCTTGTTAAGAGTTTCATTAAAGTTGTTTTTCCACAACCTGCGGGACCAACTAATGCTACTCTACTCCCTGCAGGAATCGAGAAATTCACATCTTTTAGTACATTCGTTTTACCATCGTAAGAGAATGCTGTATGATTGAATTCTACATCACCCTTTATACTATCAAGAACTTCTGGTTTTTCAGGTGCAGGAATTATAGTTTCTTTTGTTAAGATACTTACGATTCGGTCAGCTCCTGCAAAACCCATCTGTATAAGAACTAACATCCATGACATTACCCAAACAGGGAAAAAGAGGTTCCCAGCTAATAGTGAATATGTGATTAATTCTCCTATTCCAAAGCCTGATACTGTGATTCCTCCTATGGCCACTGATTGTGTATTCCATAGTACATATGTAATAGGGTTTCCTATTCCCCAATCAATTAGCATGCTTCCCCAAACAATTGATGCACCAACACCTAATCCTACAAATAACACTGGATAATATTTTGATCTTAACTTACCTCGTGTAATTATTTCATCAGAGAGTTTAACATTTTTATCTCTAAATGAAACTCTTTCAAA
>JAEOTG010000165.1 GCA_016839985.1 Candidatus Heimdallarchaeota archaeon
AAAGGAGTTAGACTATAAACGACCGTCTTATATGTCTCAACGAATCCATTGTTGCCACCAGAAATTCTCACAAACACGTGTAGTATTCCAGAGTAGATGAATATTAAAATTACAAATAGTATGAAATAGCCAATAGACCAAATAGATGCCATAATCCCAAGACCAATAAGTTCACCACCCTCAGGACTAAATAGAAATACTATTAACGATGTGAAACCAAGGAGCACGATAGCATTAATTACAGTGTAAATGAAAGAAAGAATTGAATTATACTTAAGAGGTTCGATAATTCCTTTCTCAGTTTTGATTTGATCAAAAAAGTAGTCTGGTTTAAGAATAACATCTTTAACTTTTTCAATAAACTTCATAATTATATATTCTGTTTTTAATAAATAATGCTTGCACGTGATAGTTACGTTCTAAAGATGTTGCCAGGTCTCTAATTAATAATGAATCAGAACTATCAACCTTTTACAGTTGCCAGAGGCCTTAATTTCGCAACTATCTTTGCAATTCCGGCTTCTTGACAAACTCTTACAACTTCATCCACATCTTTGTAAACTCCTGGAGCTTCTTCAGCTATTCCTTTCCAACTCGCAGATCTTACTAGAATTCCTCTTTCTTTCAACATTTGTTTTACTGTCTCTCCACGGAATCTCTTCAATGCCTTATGTCTTGACATTAATCTACCTGCACCATGACAAACACTTGAAAAAGTCAAATCTTTAGCTTGATCAGTTCCAATCAGAACATGACTAGCTGTTCCCATACTACCAGGAATTAAAGCTGGTTGTCCTACATTCTTATAATCTTCGGGTATATCAGGACTTCCGGGACCAAAAGCACGAGTAGCCCCTTTTCTATGAATGTATACTTTCTTTTTCTCACCATTCACTTCATGTTCTTCAACCTTACCTACATTATGACAAACTCCATAGACTAGTTCCAATCCAATATCATCTTCACTTATATTCAAGGTTTTAGTAACACTTTCTCTAATCCAATGAGTTATCATCTGTCTGTTACAGAAAGCGAAATTAACAGCACAACACATGGCTTGGTAATAGTTATCACATTCTTTTGTTCCTGCTGGTGCATACACTAATTCTCTGTCTGGCAATTTCCTGACTTTATCCCTGAAAGCGTTCTCTAGAATTCTGAGGTAATCAGTACAGACTTGATGGCCAAAACCTCTTGAGCCAGTGTGTATCATCACACAAACTTGATTTTCATTGTTTATTCCAAAAACTTTTGCAACCTCTGGAAGATAGATTTTTTCTACGTATTGAATTTCTAAAAAGTGATTGCCTGCTCCTAAAGTTCCAAGTTGTGGAGCACCTCTAGTTAAAGCTTTTTCGCTAACCGCATTTGCGTTAGCATCTTTCATGCAACCCCCTTCTTCTAAAAATTTCAAATCCCTTTCTTTACCATAACCCTTTTCAATTGCCCATTCAGCACCTGCTTCTAAAACTTCATTTTTCAATTGACTAGTAGATAATCTAACCTTCCCACTCTTTCCAACACCTGAAGGAACATTTCTAAAAATATTTTCTAAGATGCTAGATAATTTTGGTCTTACATCTTTTTCAGTCAAGTTAGTTCTCAATAATCGTACGCCGCAATTAATATCAAAACCAATACCACCCGGACTTAAACCCCCATTTTCATAATCTAATGCTGCTACACCCCCTATTGGGAATCCATATCCAAAATGCATGTCAGGGAGTGCAATACTATGTTTGTATATTCCAGGTAAGAAAGCAATATTAGCAACCTGTTCTACTGCCCCTTCCTCAACATTTTTCAGTAACCTTTCTGATAAAAACAGTAAAGCAGGAACATTCATACCAGGTTTCGAATTTTTAGGTAATTCCCATTTACATGGACCAACCTTTCTTAATCTATTCTTAAGATTCATAGTATCATATTCACCTACGAAAATCTTATTATTTTAACTTATTAATCATAAAAGAAGAATATTAATTTGAGAGGTGATTTTTTTGCCTATATCTAAAGCACCATACAAAAGAACTTACAAACACGGAAGTCAACGGGGCAATGAAGCCAAAGTAAGATGTGAAAAATGTGGAGGGACGGTTCCAAGATGGAAAACTTTCACTGCCTATAGAGGTTTTAGAATAAGAGACCCAGTAATCTTAAGGCAAATGGATAAGAGAATGATACATACACTTGGTAAAAAAATTAGAGTGTGTCCAAAATGTGCAAGATTCTATCACATAGTGCAGAGAGGAAAATCTGTTAGAAAAAAACGCATGTCTAAATGATGTGAATGTTAAACAAAATAAAAAAAATGAAAGGTATTCTATGGAGAAAAATACAGGAAAAACCTGATGAGAGAAAATTACCTCATTTTATATTTAAGCCACAAGAATCTTTTGTTGATATTCCTTCTGTAAAAGATATCACAAAAATAGATGTCAGATATCCATTAATAAGTCAATTCACTAGTGCTCATATAAAATGGAATCCAAAAGACAACCAATTAAATTATTTAGTTGAGGAACCAGAACTTTCAGATTTAGAAAAAAAAAGTCTTAACGATATATCTTCTGCTCTTATTGATTTAATTGAAGTTAAACTAACTTCTGTAAAAAATACTTCTGAAGCGATTAAGTATCTTGAAGAGCAAATAGATAAAGTCATGAAGGAACTAGATTTATCTTTAACGCCTGATCAATACATCAGAATAATGTATTACATTTATAGAAATTTTGTTGGTCTTAATGAAATAGAACCTCTTTTAAGAGATCCTTGGCTTGAAGATATTGGTTGTGACGGAGTAAACATTCCATTATATATAGTACACAGAAAATATGGTTCAGTTAAAACTAATATAGTCTTCAAAAATATTCAGGATTTAAGAGAATTCATAGTCAAGCTCTCTGAACGATGTGGAAGATATGTGAGTTATGCAGAACCTATTCTTGATGGTACTTTACCTGACGGTAGCAGAGTTAATGCCACCTTAGCTGGTGATGTTGCAACTAGAGGCCCAACCTTTTCTATAAGGAAATTTACCGAAAGACCTTTCTCTCCAATTGATCTAATTCATAATGGGACTGTATCTCCTATAGTGATGGCTTACTTTTGGTATCTTGTTGAAAGTGGTATTTCTTTATTGATTGCTGGAGGTGTAGCAACAGGAAAAACAACTTTTCTAAATTCAATCTCAATGTTTATTCCTCCTGAAGCAAAGATAGTTAGTATTGAGGATACAAGAGAATTAAGAATTCCTCATCAACACTGGATACCTTCAGTTACAAGATTAGGTTTTGGAATTCCAATGCCAACAGGAGAAAAATATGGTCAAATTACTCTGTTTGATTTATTAAAAGGTTCTTTCAGACAAAATCCTGATTATGCGATTGTTGGTGAAGTTAGGGGTAAAGAAGCATATGTAATGTTTCAAGGAATGTCATCAGGACATCCTTGTATGAGTACTTTTCATGCAGGTTCGGTTGATGCTGTAATAAAAAGGTTGAGTACTCCACCTATCGAATTATCATCTAGTCTTGTTGAAAGTTTAGATGCTATAGCTGTAATGTCTTATGCTAAAGAAAAAGGAAAATCAGCAAGAAGAGTTAAAGAAGTTGAAGAAATAATTTCTGTTAATCCTGAAACATTTGAGCCTAAAACTTTCAAATCTATTATTTGGGATCCAAGTAATGATACTTTTACTTTTAATAAAGACAGTTATCTTCTGAAAAAAATTGCAGAAAATAAAGGAATAAAAGTGGAAGAAATTTTAAAGGAAATAGCCCAGAGAAAAGCAGTTTTAGAATGGATGTTAAA
>JAEOTG010000166.1 GCA_016839985.1 Candidatus Heimdallarchaeota archaeon
ACTTCGAAAGAGAAAAACTTAGACTATATTATAAAATTAATGGGAAGGAAAGTATCTTTATTGGATTGTTTTTTATGTTTTATCCAAACTTGCATTGAGGATTGACCTCTATTTCCCCATGAATAATAAGGGATTGCTATTAGTTTCTTATCATCAAGATTTCTGATTTCAATAGTTCCAATTCCATTTAAAATATCAGATTTTTTGAACACTAATGGTGAAGCTAAATCGATAGTTTCGTTTGGAATTTTTGATTCAGGATTATCGATATTTTCAAAACAATAAACTAATGGACCTCTTGATAGAACAATTTTTGTTTTATTAGATCTAACTTTTGGATGTGGGTAATGAATTTTTATTTTCATCGGAAAATTAATTTCAATTAAATCCTCTTTCTGCCATTCTCTTGTTAATTCAATATAATAGGCATCATTTGGAGTGTAAGAAGTATTATTTCCCATTTTGTTTGTATTATCAACATGAACATTATTTATTTTTATTTCAGGATTTTTTTCCCAACTTGGAATTCGGAGATAAATAGGGATTTCCTTTTTGTTTGCACAATTAATTCGAATCGAACAATTTCCTTCCCATGGTAAATTAGATTTCATCTCAATCTTAACTTGAGTATTATTTTTGTGATCTAGATTAATAGTAGTTGAACTTCCAATATATTGATGAATCCAAATTCCTCTGTTATTGTAGGTGTAAATGTATTTCCCTAATTTTGCTAAAGTTCTAGAGATATTAGAGGGACAACAAGCAGTATTATACCAGGATTTTCTACATACTTCATTTTTAGCTTCCAATAAATTGCTATAAGAATAGGATTCTCCATCTAAACTCATTCCTACTAAAAAAGCATTATAAAGTTGCCACTCAAGTAAATCAGCAAACTTTGCTTCACCTGTAGTTAATAACAATTCCATATTCCAGAATATTGAGCTAATTGCAGCACATGTTTCAACGTATGCATATTTAATATTAAGCTCATAATCTCTTCCAAAACCTTCTAAAAAGGGTAAAGATCCAATTCCACCAGTAATGAACATTCTTCTATTGACCATATGTTCCCAGGCTAGTTTCAATGTATCAAGTAGTGATGAATCTCCAGTTTCTTGATAAAGCATAGTTATAGCTGTGACTAAATACCCCCATCTAACACTATGACCAACAGGTTTAGTCATTTTTCTAATAGGTACATGTTGTTGTAAATATTTACCAGAAACAGCTGAATGAAGGAATCTCAAAGTAAGAACAAAGAATCCTTTTCTAAGAATTTCTTCCATATAACTTTGGGATTTTGTTTTTTCAGAAAAATAGTTTTTCCGTTGTTTATAAACAGCTTTTGATCTTTTGATTTCTGAAAAAAATTGTTTAGCCAATTTCCAACTAAAGAAATATGTTCTACCTCTTTGTTCAAGGAATTTCTCAGCAAGTTTTAGATATTCTTTCTTATTAGTTAATCTATATAATTTGAGTAAAGCAATTTCAATTTCTGGATGTCCAGGTGTATCGATTGGTTTAGTTTTTCGAAACTTTCTAACAAGTAAATCTGCTGTTTTAATCCCTATCTCTAACAACTGCTTATCATTTGTTGATTGATAGTAAGCAATGACTGCTTCTATTAGATGTCCAAGTGAATAAAGTTCGTGTTCAATTAGTAAATTAATCCATCTTTTTTCTGGGAAATGAAATTGATTGTAAGTAAAGATATAACCATCTTTTTGAGCTTTTTTAACAAGAAGAAGATAATCATTGAGAATCTGTTTTAATTCATCTGATTTAGTAGTTCTTTGTATTAAAGCAGCAGCTTCAGCCCATTTATGTGCATCTGAATCTACGTAGAAATACCCTTTCCTGAATCCTTCCTTTTCTTTAGTAACTAATCGAAAATTATCTATCGTTCCAACTTCCTCAAGTTTGTTCCATTGGTGAAATATTGCCTTTTCTGAACTAACTCTAATTCTTTCTCCCCAAAAGGTATCTTTGATTTCTACATTTGAAAATGGAATTTCTTTGAAATAAACAAAGGGTGGGGAATATGTATACACATGTCTAGAAAACTAATATAGTATAATAATTTTTTTTGAAAAATTAGAAAATAAAAGAAACAGATATCTTACTATTTCTTCTTTGGCATGAATCTCTTATCGACTTCTTCACGTTTTGAAGCATCATCGTAGTTTTCTTTCGCTTGTTCTTTTGCTTCAGCTATGGTCTCATCTGAATGACATTTCCATCTAAGGTGAGTTTCTCCTGGATTCCCACAGAATGGGCAGAAAAGATCCTCTAAAGAATCTAATAATTTACTATGAGCTTGCACATTTCGACGGTGTCTACCTCGTTCTTCAAGTATAGGTTTTGTTAAAATTTCAGCAGCTTTCTTTTTCCCTACCTCTACAGCTTTCTTCACAGCATCAATTTTTTCTTTTGGAATTTCTATACTATATCCTTCTCGAGCATCTCCTATTACTTCAATAGGTATTCCTCGTGTTAAAACAGCTTCTTGCTGATCTTTGGGTATCTTTTTGATTTGAGATACAAATTTACTAGCTTGATCTTTTCCCATATCCAATTCAACAATTTTTTCATAAGCACTTTTTTGTAAATCTGGATCTGATATGGTTGATAAACGAGATAAAACTCTTTCAGGAATCCTATCATCTATAGGTTTATCTAATTCTTCTCTGATAATGTCTGGTTCAACTGAAGCTGCCTCTAACCATAATCTGATAGTATTCGATTTAATGTGAATCTTGTGACATATTTCATCAATTTTCTCTTCAGTTGGAACGAGACTGAGATTTTTATCTTTCTTTCTTTCAATACTATTAATTGCATTTGCTAAAGTCTTGGGACTTTGCATTAAACCTTCAGCTCGAAATACTTCCATTACTCCTCTTCCCTTTTCAATCATGTAAAGGTCTTTTCTATGTATATTCTCTATAAGAGATTCTATTCTTTGTCTACTGTCATCAACTTTTTTCACAATAGCATAAATTTTTTTCATTCCAGCTCTTTCAGCTGCTCTCCATCGCCTTTCACCAGCTATAATTTGATAATTATCATCACCTGCTTCTCTTACTAAAATTGGATTTAGTAGATCGAATTCCTTAATTGATTCAGCTAATTCGTCTATTGATTCCTTATCAAACATTTCCCTTGGTTGGAATGCAGAGGGACTTATTTTTTTTACTGGTATTTGAACAATTTCCATAATTTCACCCTTGTTCTTTAATTAATTCAATCGCAATATCTTGCCAGGGAACTTGAGTTATTTCCCAATTGTCATCATTAGCATTTATACTTAGAAGTTTAGTATTTTCACCATTACCATTCTTTACAACATCTTTCATTTTTGCAATGGCTTCTGTTCGATTGGTGAATATCCATTTATCTAGACCAGCATCTAGAACATAGAATTTGTTGTCTTCTAATTTCATTCAGTTCACCTTTAAAGAGGCTGTAAATGCGTTCTATTTAAACCTCGCTACTTGTAACTTATGATTTTCACTTAAAAAGTGATTGTATTACTCAGAGAGATTTGTATTTTCAGTTTTTTTGTCGGGACTTTATTTAATACTTTTTCTATCAGAACAATATTTTAGCAAGATGAAATATACTTTATAAAGAAGTAGATTCAATTCTAAATGTGACTAACAATTTTGCTATTATTGTAGATTCAACTTCTGATTTTCCTGAAGATTTAAGGAAGAAGTTTGATGTTTATATTGTCCCTGCGAGAGTTATAATTGGGGAAAAAGAATATCTTGACCGAGTAGGAATAACTCGAGAAGAGATAATTTATCAATTAGAAAACTCTAAAGAAAAAATAACAACTACACAACCAATACCTAGTGATTTTCAACAATTCTACACTGAAGCTCTAGAAAAATATGAAAAAATACTTTTCTTAAGTGTCAGTTCTGGACTCTCAGCGACTTATCAAAATGGAGTCTTAGTTGCTAAGAGAATGGGTAAAGATAAGATAGTTTGTATTGACACAAAAACAGTTTCCAATGGTACAGCACTATTGGCATATCATGCGGCTATCCGAAGAGAACAAGGAGTGGAATTAGAGAAAGTTGTAGAAGAAATAAATCAAATGGTTGCTTCTATCAAATTGATAT
>JAEOTG010000167.1 GCA_016839985.1 Candidatus Heimdallarchaeota archaeon
CAAAAGCGGTTACTTGAATGTTATTTTTTGTTAATTGAACACGGACAGTTTTAATCAAACCTGAATGTGGCTGTTTTTGCTCACAAGTTCTTTTATCAATAACAATACCTCTACCTCGAGGAGCACCTTCTAAAGGATCTTTTTTAGCTAGTTGTAACTTTCTCCTCATGTAGTTTACATCTTTCCATTTTGCCTTTTTTCTCTTTTTTTTCAATTTTCTTGCAGCAAACATTCCTCTTGCCATTATTTCACCTGAATGTCCAACACATTATGTATCCTCTTCAATATCTGCTTATACACTTTTATCTTTTCTCCTCCCCTTCCAATCACGAGTCCCCGATCATTCTTACTGACTTTAATCTCAACTTTAACACAACCACTGTTATTGTCAGTCTTTACCCCTTTACATTGAGGAATTAACTTTTTAACAAAGACCTCAAGATTGGCTGAATACTCGAATACCTTTATTTTTTTTCCAACAACTTTTTCGACATTCTTAATAGAATTTCCATTTTTACCAATGGCAAGACCTATTTTTCCTTCTTCAACTACATAGTATATTGTATCTTTAGTAACTAAACAATCTTTAACAGAAACATTTGTTATGTTCTCAAATAATGTTAATAATCTTATACTCTCTGTTGTAAGGGTTATTGTCATTTCTTACTCCTCTTTATTGCCAACACACTCACTGGAAATGGTTTTCCGCATACCAACCCTAGATTAACACTATCGTTTGGGTATTCTTTTATTTCAACGTTAGATATTTTAGCGTTATGTTCAACTATTTTCTTTCTGTCTTCAGGAAGATTATTAGCATAAACAATAATTTCAGGACGACTAGACTTTAATGATTTTATGACACTTTTATATCCAAGCAAAATTTTATCTTGTTTTACTCTTTCTTTAATTAATTTTTCGATGTTCATTTACTCCTCGCCTAATCTTGAGATTAACTCGAACATACCTGTACCAACAGGAACTTGTTGATTGACCATAACATTATCAAATATAGCATTGAAATTGTCTTCTTCTTGTCTCACAGAAGCTCTGACTAAATGTTTCATAGTTTCTTCAAAACCTGCCCTAGTAAGTATAGACGATTTTTTTCCAGCCACACCATATCTACCAATTGGTGCAATATTCCCAGTGAAAGTCATAATATCTGCAACCAATAAAACATGTCTAACATCAATATCTAAAGCTTGTTGTTGCATAGTAGTTTTTGTTTCTCTTATTATAGCATTTCTAGCAGCTTCAATACCCAATACACTGGCTAATTCATGTATATTGTTCGTATAACTTTTATTGACATCTACTTCTTTTAGTAGTATAACCTTTGAAAGATTAGAACCTAAAGTCTTGATAACCCAGTCATTACCTTCTTTCATGATAATGGTATTCGTTATTTTTGGAATACCTGATACACAAGCATCTAACATTTTTTTCTTGAGCTTTTGCAAGTCTTTTATTGTCAATTCTTTTTCATCAGATTCAACGTTTAGAATATCTCCTCTAACGAGTATTTTATATCTTTTGAATTTTTTCTTGAGTTTTAAAATGATATCGTTCTTTTTTGATTTTTTTAATTTTTTTAGTTTAATTTTAATTTTTTTGTTTGTCAAATCAATTGAAATAGAAGTAACAAAATTTCTCAAAGTTTTTTCCGTGATTTTCTCAGCAATCTTTTCGGCATGGGTTTTATCATTGAATTTTTTCTTCAAATACAAAGACATCATTGTTGTTGATGGTTCTTTTTTTGCATCAAAAATCTCGATTAACCTGGGTAACCCCAATGTTACTCTGATTCCAACAGAACCAGCAAAGTGGAAAGTACGCATTGTCATTTGAGTGGCAGGTTCGGATATAGATTGAGCTGAAATTATACCAATAGCTTCTCCAGGCTCAAAAGAACTCTTCATATACTCCTTATTAACAGCTTCAAGTAACTGTTTTTCTTTAGCTGAACTGAGTTTCTCCTCTTTACAATAACTCTTCATATCATCCAAAATTTTATCTGGTAATTTATTGGAAGATTCTATCCGCGATTCTTTCGACATTAATTCCACCTTTTTGTATTTTTGATGGATCCAATCCATCTTCACCAGGGATAAATTGTACAATTTTTTTACTACTATCTCTGACCGTTCCATCATATTCAATTTTCAAATCTTGTAAAGCACCAATCAATCTCCTCTCCAAATATCCACTATGCCTTGTCTTAAGAGATTTATCCATTAGTCCTTCTCTACTGTTCATAGAATCAAAGAAGAATTCAAATGGATTTAGACCTTGTTTATAACCATTCCTTACAAAACCTTTTGATTGTAGACTTATATCACCCTGTTTGAAATGTGAGAATGTTCTGCCATGATAACCAATCTTAATTCTTTGTCCTTTTATTGTCTCTTGACCAATAGTAGCTGCACATTGAACAAGATTTATCATACTACCTCTTGCACCACTTCTAGCCATTACAACAGTATTATTATGAGGAATTTGTTTTTCCACAACATTTGCAATTTTATTCAAACATTCAGCAAGCTTTCTTTGAATCAATACTTCTAAACTCTCTCTGGGTGATCTTCCAATTAATATTTTAATTTTTCCTTTTTTGAAATCAGCTATTGTTTTATTGACATCTTTTTCTGCATCATCAATTATTTTACCAATTCTCTTCATTGTATTTTCATCCAAATCCTGATCAGAAAGTGAGATTGAAAACCCATGTTGAGTTATAAATCTTAGTGAGAGTTTTGTGATATTGAATAAAAATTCTTTCATGAATTTATGACCATATATCTTATCCAAATCATCGATTATTTTACCACTAAACGCTGCTACTCCTTTCTTATCTATAGTTCCATTTAAGAGCTGACCTTTTTTTATGATCACGAATGAATCATTTTTACATTTTTCTTTAAGACATTTTGAACATCCTAAACAAGATTCAGCTTTATAAATCATATTAAAATCATTGGGTAAGAATAAACTGAAAATTTCTTTACCAGTAAATTTTTTCTTTTCAGGAATTTGTATACTCAAATTACATGACTTGACTAATTCCACCACTTCTTTTCTTGTGAATTCTTGATGACCATGAGTCAACAAATAAAGAGCTGTAATTTGATCTTTACTGCAACCAATAATAGGACCACTAAATCTTGGACTTCTAATATGATTTGGTACATCCATTAAAAGTTTTGTTTCTGTTTGTGCTTCTAGGGTTTGTGGAATGTGTAGATTCATCTCGTCTCCATCAAAATCTGCATTATATGGTGGACAAACAACTAGATTTAGTCTGAATGTTCTATAAGGCATTACTCTAACTTTATGTCCCATCATACTCATTCTGTGAAGAGAAGGTTGTCTATTAAACAAAGACCAATCCCCGTCTTCCAATTGTTTCTCAACTATAAACCCTGGTTCTATTTCTTTTGCTATTTCTTCTTTGTTTAATTCACTTATTCTCTTTTTCATACCATCTGGCCGTAATATATAACTTACAGTTGGCCAATTAGGATATTGGAGAATTAATGATCTTACATGTTCAATATTTTTTTCATTCACTACAAGTGATGTCGTTAACTCTTTTGCTATTTCTAATGGGACACCAACTTCATTAATATCAAGTAATGGATCAGGACTAACAACAGTTCTTGCTGAGAAATTAACTCTTTTTCCAATTAAGTTATTTCTGAATCTCCCTTCTTTTGTTTTTAGTCTCTGTGTTAAAGTTTTTAGAATTCTTCCAGATCTATGTCTAGCAGGTGGAACACCAGAAAGTTCATTATTAATGTAAGTTGCAGCATGATATTGAACAAGTTCCCATAAATCTTGAATGATAAAATCTGGTGCACCCAAATCTATATTTTCGGCTAATCTTTTATTTATCCTGACTATATCTACTAGTTTATGTGTTAAGTCATCTTCAGATCTTTCACCTGTTTCAAGTGTAATTGAGGGTCTAACTGTTACTGGTGGTATAGGTAAAAGAGTTATAACAAATAATTCTGGTCTAACTTTTTTTAATCCCAAATAAACTAAATCCGAGTCTGGTACTTTTTCTAATTTTTCTCTAACTTGAACAGCACTCAATATAGTATTACCTTCAATAAAACCTGTAGGTTTCAAGAATTTTACTTTCTTTTGAGATGTCCCACAATGAGGACATTTAGCTTTAACTAACGCTTTTAGTCTTTTGAATGATTTTTTACTAGACATGAATTTCTCCATTTTTTCTTCATCCAAAAGAACTCTTCCACATTTTTGACAAGTTGTTTTTAAAATATTATAAATAAGTTTTGCATAATGAACATGAATAATAGGTCTTATTAGTTCTAAATACCCAAAATGACCAGGACATTCACCAACTGTTCCACCACAAGTCCTGCATCTTAACCCCGGATCAATAACGCCTAATCTAGGATCCATTAACCCGCCTTCTATTGGATAACCTTCTTGATCATAAAGGTCTGTCTTGTTTATTTTTGCTGCAGACATCTTCTTAACCATTTCAGATGTTAAGACACCAAAAACTATTTTTTTTAAAGTGTTGTCATCGTTGACTACTATTCTTGGATAAATCATCATACATTTCATTTCATCCATCAGAAGCTTGAAAGCATAAGACATTTCAACATCAGCAACTTTAGACTCACCACAAATAGGACAATGTTTTTTATTCTTTATTCTATCATGAATCGCAATCAATCCACAACTCTTACAAATTGGTATTATAGTTTTATCAGAATCAAATCTTTCTTTAAGAACAAGAGTAGCACCCTGAGCAATTAAACAGTCTTTCTCCATTTCACCTAACCTTAAACCACCTTTCTTAGATTTACCTTCAGTTGGTTGTTTTGTTAATAATGTAACAGGACCTCTTGACCTAGCATGAATTTTGTTTGAAACAAGATGATCTAATTTTTGATAGAAAGCGTTCCCAACAAATATTTGACCTTTTAATTTTTTACCAGTTTGACCATCATAGAATGTTTCCTTCCCATCATTTCTAAATCCATGATCTTCAAGAGTTTGTCTAAGATTTTTTTCAGATAATGGATGGAAAGCTGGACTACTATGCCTCTCACCTTTAATTGCAGAAACCTTTCCTGCTAATACTTCCAATAATTGACCCATAGTCATTCTGGAAGGAATACCATGGGGATTAAAAATAACATCAGGAACTATTCCATCTTCTGTAAAGGGCATGTTTTCTTGTGGTACTATTAAACCAACAACACCTTTTTGTCCGTGTCTACTAGCAAATTTATCTCCAATTTCTGGTTTTTTCAAATCTCTAACCATTACCTTTACTAATTTATTACCATCCTTACTCTCAGTTATGAAAACTCTATCAACAGTACCTTCTTCACCATGTCTCACTTTAACTGAAGTTTCTCTGATATTTTCTAAACCAGTTATAAATTGATCGAGTGAACCAAGGAATCTTAAAGGTGAGACTTTACCAACAAGAACTTCATCAGATTTAATTTTTGTTTCAGGATTAATTATCCCATCTTCTGGTAGATGTTTGTAAGAATCTTCTCCAGGATATCCTCTTATACCAGGTTCTGGAATTCCTAATATATCTTCTTGTCCTCCCATGTATCTCTTTTTTTCAGCCTCATATGATCTGAACAAATAAGACCAAAATAAACCTCTCTCTATGGATGATTTGTTCATAATCACGGCATCATCCATATTGTAACCTTCTAAAGACATAATTGCAATAACAACGTTTTGACCACCTGAATGATCTTCATCATTGAGAACATCATTTATATGAGTCTTGACAAGTGAAACTTGTGGATAAACTAATATGTTTGCTTTTGTGTCAGATCTCATTGGATAATTTAAGGAATACATACCAATGGCTTGTCCTACCATTTTAGCACCAAAGTTAACTCTATCCCCACGATCAAACTCTGGGAAAGGAACCAAAGATGTAGATAAACCGAGAATGGTTACAGGATCTAATTCTAAATGAGTATGATCCTTAGTTAAATTTTCAGGTCTTAAAGCAACATAACAATTTTCTTCTTCTTCTGCATCTAAGTATTCAATAACACCTTCCTTCAATAAATCAGAAAAACGCATTTTCTTCTTTTTTATCATTTCTATATGTTCACTAGTGAGTTTTGGTTTACCGTTTTCTACAACAATCAAAGGTCGTCTCGCTCTACCAGAATCAGTAAGAATTTTTATCGTATCCAAATGTTCCAAATAAGCCACATTTACTTGTTCAGAAAGTTGTCCCTTTCTTCTTTTTTCTTTAATTGAATCTACTATTTTTTCTGGTTTATCAGTCGTTCCAACATAACTTCCTCCTAAAAATACATCAGTCATATTAACTCACCAAATCCTTTTTAATCAAGTTATGTGTTTGTTTAATTTCCTTTTCAGATGTACCTGTTGTTATTTGAGACATAACCGCTAGATATTTTCTTAAACCAATTGTTGCTCCTTCTGGTGTCTGTGATGGATCTATTCTTCCCCAATGAGTTGGATGTAATTCTCTTGCTTCAAAATGTTCTTGTGTAGATGTTAAAGGAGATAAGATATTCCTCATGTGAGATATAGTTTTTATAAAACTACCTCTCTCCAGCCTTTGAGAAACACCTGTTCTTCCACCAACCCAAGTACCTATAGCTAATGCAGACAATATTTGGTTTGTCAAAACATTTGCTTCAACAATAGCCTGTAGAGGCGGGAACCTACCTCTCTTAGTTAACTTTTGATAATTATATGTGATTCTTGTTATCAGACCCCATTTACCTAAAAGTATAGATCTGAATAAAATTTCAAGTAAATCTCCAGATAACCTCAAACGTTTGTTAGCATAATGATCTAAATCATCTTCTGGAATTTTATTCAAATGGAAAAGTAAAATTTTATTGACAGCTTTGGAAAGAAATATTGCTTTATTAAGTCGGTATGCCTTTTCTTGACCTAGATGAGGTAACAAATACCTATCTATTAATCTTGATACTCTTTCTCTTCTATATTCTTTTTGAGGTATCTTAATGTGTCCACCTATTTCATCAATGGCTTCTTTTGGTGTTGTTGATTCGCTCTCAAACAAGTTGGGATAAAATTCTTCTTGTATCTCAGAATTTAGTGTTATGGAATTGATTATGTCTTTGTCAGATTCTAGTCCTAAAGCTCTTAATAAAACAACTATTGGTAAATTGTTAATATTAGCAAAGTTTATCCTGACAATTCCATCAGTCTTTCTTTCAATAACATGTCTCTGAATGTATCCGTCTTTTTCAGAATGAATTCTTGCACTTTCAGTTATATTTGGAACACTAGATTTCTCAACTATGATTCTATTGGGAGCAATCTCTTCTATTAATACCAAGACTCTCTCAGTTCCATTGATAATAAAGTAACCCCCTGGGTCATCAGGACTCTCTCCAGATTCTATTAATTCTCTTCTACTCATTCCTGATAGAGAACAGTATTTTGATTTTAACATAATAGGCAAGTCACCAAAGTTAACCCATATTGTTTCACTTTCTATCCCATTAAGGATTGGTGTCATTTCGACATACATTGGAGCTGCATAAGTTAAGTTTCTGGTTCTTGCCTCCAATGGCATAATAACCCTAACAGAACCATCAGCTTCTTTAACAGAAGGTTCACCTAATTTGAATTTCCCAAGTTTTATTTTAAATTCACCTAAATCAGGAACTTCAGGCTTTATTTCTTTGATTTGCTTTATAATGTTTGGAATTCTTCTTTCAACAAAATCATTAAAAGAATCTACTTGAAACTTTAGAAAACCTTGTTCATCAGCAAACGAATTCAGAAGTAATTTAAACTCATCCATTTTAACCATCTATTACAACTCTATAATAAACCGCTTCTTTTGCAGTCTCACTTTCTCTTATTATTTTTATTAAGGTGCCAGCTTTTACATCTAATTCACGAATAGCTGGATCATTTTTCAATATTCTTGGAAATTGACTAATTTTTTTTATTCCAAATTTTTTCATAACTTTATTTTTTTCATCTTCTGATAGGACAATATGTTTAGGCACCAAATCATGTCCTAATATATTAATATCATTCTTCACCATATCACCTACGCCCTGAAGGGGATTTGAACCCCTGTCCCGGGAGTGACAGTCCCGGACTCTACAACATCTAATGTCTTGATAGACCGGGCTACACCATCAGGGCTTATGAAAAAAACATCTAATAGAAAATTAAACATAAATTTAATATGGGGGGGAAGCTTTCTGATCAATAATGGGTCACCATTAAAGGGTTGGCAACGCCCTGGGTTTCCCGCCCGATGGCAGTACAGCCCAGATCACTGGAGAGTTTAACTTTCACGCAGTCTCGATAGACTGTTCCGTGTTCGGGATGGGAACGGGTGTTTCCTCTCCGTTTTGGTCGTCAACCCATAAAATATTATATTTGGCCAAATTTAAACTTTACAATATTCACAATCTTTATTCTCCAAGATTTAAATAATTAACGGAAATCCCCGGAGCCGGATTTGAACCAGCAACCTATCGGTTTCTATCGAACGATTGCTAACAATTAAATACAATAGTACTCAACTACAGCCGATCGCTCTACCGTTGAGCTATCCGGGGTTACTTATAAGAAATATATATAATATTATTTAACTTTTCCCATGATACTTACTGTTTTTGAGAGAACTCTACTTCTCTTACCTTTTTTTGTCTTAAATAATGCATGAGCCTTAGGCAATCTTAATTGACCAAGAATGTCAACAGATGGTCTAATTTTATATGTTAAAACTCTTTCTTCCTTGGGTTTTAATTCTTTTATCTTCCAAGTTAATTCTGTTCCAGTTACTTTTCTATTTATATTAGGAACTAGTGTATCGAATTTCTTTACAACTGCAGCCAATGGAGAAACATGGTCTCTAACAACTATATCACGAATGACTTTTCTGCTCCTATTTCTCAAATTCAATGAAATTGTAATTTCTTTTCCACCAGCCAATAATCCCATATAACTCTTCCTTAATTGTGGTCTATAGAACAACCAAAGTACCCAAGCTACAATTATTATTAGAAGAACGGAAA
>JAEOTG010000168.1 GCA_016839985.1 Candidatus Heimdallarchaeota archaeon
AAATGAAATTTATTTTTTTCAAGGAAATCTATGAATCGGAAACAATTTTCGCTAAAATCACCAATACCAAATTTACCTGGAAGACTAGTAATGTGTAATAGTATTCCACTTGCCTTCTTAATTGGAAAAACATTTTCCTTATTTTCTCTTTTTTTGAGATGTAGCATTGTATTCAACTCTGATTTGCATAAACAATGATAGTTTTTATGATTTTAAATATAGTCAAAGCTTTTTTATTTTTACTTTACAATACTATCTTGGAATAATGACTTATAGTTCTATAAAATGTGAAATGATCGAACAAGGATATTCCCCAGGTTCATGCTTAGTTGAAAATATAGATGGTTCTAAGGGAAGAGCCTGTGATATAACTTTAAGAAAGAATAAAAGTAATATAGAACGAGTGATTAAGTCTTATCATCTCTCTCGACCTGAAGATTATCTTTCTATTTATCAGAGTGGTTGTAATCATACTTGTTTGAAATGTCATTCACATGATTTCAGCAAAGTAGTCAGCGGTAATTGGATGAGTACAAATCAAATAGCAAAAGCTACTATAGAATATAGTAAACATATTACTGTTTACGAACCAAGAGAAGCTGCTACTAGTTGGCATGCACATCGCTTATGCAGACATTGTGGATCATGTGTTTTATACGGAGAACCATCAGAAGGTTGCCCAATGAAACTGAAACCTGAGCAAGTAGTACTTAGCCCACAAGGTTTTGGACCTGCAAGAAACATTGCAGCTTTTACAGGTGGAGATATTATGTGCAAACCAGAATTTTACTTAGAAGTAACAAAAAAAATTAAGAAAGAACTGGATGATTTCTGGATACTTCTAGAAACAAACGGTTATGGTCTAACACCTCAGAATTTAGAAGCATATGCTTCTGGAGGAATAGATGCATTCTGGTTAGACATTAAAGCTTATTCAGAAGATACATACAAAAAGCTATGTGGAACATCAAATACTCATATTTTAGAAAGCGTTGAAAGGATAATAGATCATGGGTTTACTCTAGAGATTTTAACACTCTATATTCCGTTTTTTGTAGAAACAGATGAACATGAAAAGATTGCTCAATTAATCGCAAGTATTGATTCATCAATTCCAACTACACTGCTAGCATTCTTCCCTTGCTACAAATTATCAGAACCAATCTATAGAGCTCCAAGAAAGGAAGAGATTGCTGAAAGCTATAAAATAATGAAAGACCAAGGATTATCAAATGTGAGAATTGGAAACCTTGGAACTTTCATCAAGGATAGCACTGATATGAAATATTTAGAAGACAATTTGGGTTCTGATTTTTATTGATATTTCATTGGAAATTTGCAGGAATACTGTTACAAAAAAGATAAAACATACTATTTTAAATTCTTTTGAATATAATGAAAGAACCAATCACTGCTATAATAATTGGGGCAGGGGATAGAGGAGGAGATACTTATGCAAACTATGCTTTAAGATTTCCAGAAGAGCTTAAGGTTGTTGCAGTCGCTGAACCAATTAAAGAACGATTAGAAATTATGAAAAAAAAGCATAATCTTCAATCAAAAAGATGTTACTCAAGCTGGGAAGACATACTTAGAGAAGAAAAATTGGCTGATGTATCAATAATTGCTACTCAAGATCAAATGCATGTAGAACCTTCGATTTTAGCTATGAAAAAAGGATATGATGTTTTATTAGAAAAACCTATGGCAGTAACAATTGAAGACTGTAAACAATTAGTAGAAGTATCTGAAGAGACTGGAAAATTATTACAAATATGTCATGTTTTAAGATATGCTCCTTTCTTTTCACAACTAAAAGAGATCATAGAATCTGGAAGAATAGGTAAGATTGTAAACATATCTTGGAGGGAAAATGTTTCTTACTTTCATTATGCTCATTCATATATCAGAGGGCACTGGCATAATCGAGAAAAGGCAAGTCCAATGATTTTAGCAAAATCCTGTCATGATATGGATCTTCTTTTTTGGTTAATAAGAAGTCAAGCAAGGATGATTAGTTCCTTTTGCAGTCAAACTCATTTCGGAAAGAAAAATCAACCAGAAGGTGCTCCAAATAGATGTTTAGATAATTGTCCTATTTCTGAAACTTGTTTATATTATGCACCTAGATTGTATATTGATCTATTACCTCTGCTTCATCTTTACAAGAAAGGAGGTTCATTCTCTGAAAATCTCTTCTCAAACTTAGTGTTGAAATATCCAAAGTTAACAAAGATTCCTCCTTTTAAAAAAATAACAGAGTATACCGGGTGGCCAATTAGTACAATCTCTAAAGATCTCTCGTATGAAGGTAGAATCAAAGCTCTTCAAGAAACTAACTATGGCAAGTGTGTATATGCAGTAACAGACCATAATACTGTTGATCATCAGGTAGTGAATATAGAATTTGAAAATGAAGTAACTGCTACTTTTACCATGCATGGATTTTCACATGAAGAAGGAAGAACTCTTAGGATAGATGGAACAAAGGGAACTATAGAAGGTGAGTTTCTTTTCTCCAAACAGAAAATAACTGTATTCGATACAATCACATGCACTGAAGAAATTTTAAGAGATGATAAACTACAAATGGAACATGGGGGAGGTGATGATAAATTAATGCAAGCTTTCCTTAAAAACATAAGAAAAATAGGAAAAAAAGATGTTTTAACGACGGCAAGGAATGCTTTAGAATCCCATTTAATGGCTTTTGCAGCTGATACTTCTAGATTGGAGAATCGCATTATAGAAATGAGAGAAATTAGATAAACCTTCCATTTTTTTCAAAACCATAAAAGAAATAAAGCATTGATTTAGAAAGATACTAATGATACACAATATTATTATCACACATTCTAGTGGTATTCCTCTTTTTGCCAGATCCTTAATGTGTCATATTGGAATGGATTGTTTGAATCTTTCAAAGGATAATACTTTTACAGATGAAACTTTACTAAATTCAGCTTTAATGAGTGCTATGTTAATGTTTGATGAAGCTAATCCTCATCAATTTCATTAATTTCAACTAAAAAAAACTAAAACATTAACATACCCAACTGAGAAAACAACAATGATTCTTTATACTGATCCTGAGGATAATTTGAATGAATTTGAGAATAGATTAAAGTTATTTTCGGATTTATTTAATAATAGATTCAAATTACTTTTAGACGATTTTAGAGGTAATATTGAGCCTTTTACAGCGTTTGAAGAAATAATAGGAAGAGAGGGATTACTAGAAGAAGGTGAAAGATTCAGAAAGAATTGTATTGAATG
>JAEOTG010000169.1 GCA_016839985.1 Candidatus Heimdallarchaeota archaeon
GCTGTAAGTTGATACTGGTGCCTAAATCTAGCTTAGATTTCTCTGAAGAAGTAAATCAAATTAACTCTTATTTGTCTAATCTTCGAAACCAAAGTCCCTATGATGAAGAGATAACAGAACTTATTGATCTTATCTTGAAGAAAGGTGGTAAGAGAATGAGACCTTTAATTTGTCTTCTTTCGTTTGAGATGATATCCAAGCAAGAAAGAAATGACATAAGCTTTGCTGCAGCCTGTGCATTAGAAGTAATTCATAATGCTACACTTTTAGTTGATGATATCTTTGATAAAGATATATTCAGAAGAAAAGAAAAATCCTTTTATCTTGAATTTTCAACTTTCGCTGCAATTTCTTTGTCCTACTCAATGAGCAGTTTGGCTCTTAGTTTAGCAACAAAAACTCAAGTTTTAGAAGTTGTTGATGAACTTATCAAAGCTTTGCATACATTATCTACTTCCTTATTTCTTGAAGAGAAATTCAGGAAAGGGGAGAGAAAAATGTCAAAGGATGAAGCTATAAAATTAATTGATAGAAAAACTTCTTGTTTGTTTGAAGCAGCATCGGTAATCGGAGTAATTATTGGAGATTCAACCAAAGAAGATAGAGAGCTAATGAAAAACTTTGGAATATATTTTGGTAGAGCATTTCAGTTAAGAGACGATATACTCTCTTTATTATCTTCAGAAGAAGAACTAGGAAAATCAGGAGTATGGACTGATATTACAAACAGAATTCAGACTTTCTTAGTTCTCAAAGCTTTTGAAACAACAGAAAATTCTGACAGAGAGATTTTAGAGAAATACTATCTTAAAAAAGAGGAATTCTCTCCAACCCAAATAAAAGACATACTAATCCGATCTGGATCAATTGATTCATTAAAAACTAAAGTTTCGCAGTATGTTGAGAAAGCTGTATTAATCTTAGAGAAATTTCCTCACTCTATTCCAAGAGCTAAACTTATAGAGATAACTAAATCTCTTGAGTTTTAAAAAAAGAATATATTGGAACAAACCTTATTCTATTCTTCTTCCTTCTATATATTCATTAAGCCATTGATGCGCAGTATGTCTGTCTGTTGTAACTGGAGGAGCTTTAAATCCATATGCACAAATAGAGCTTATTGGACCATTTCCGGCTCTGTTAATTGCAATTTTTGTAGCTCTTATAACATCTATTAGTGTTCCAGCAGCATTTGGACCATCAAGTGTTTCTAATCTGATGTCAATTTTCACTGGCATACCCATAAATCCTTCACCAAAAATCCAAAAGTGACCTATTCTTCTATTTCCTAGAAACTCTAGATAATCCGAAGTTCCACTAGCAATATTGATTTCGTTTATTACTGATTCTTGGATTGAACGCTCTTTTATATTTCTTTTATACTGTTTTCTATCATCATCAAGAGTGTTAAGAGTTTCAAGTCCACCAGAGACATCTAATTGATATGTATCTTTTATTTTAACACCTTGTTCTTTTAAAACATCTAGAAATCCTTTATGAAGAACTGTTCCTCCTGATAGAGACTGTAAGTCATCACCTATTACACATACATTAGCTTGTTTGAATTTTCTAGCCCAAGTGGGATCGCTAGCGATTCTTGTTGGAGTACAATTAATAAAGGATATTTCAGCATCTATAGCAGCTTGAGCATAAGCCTTAACCGCTTCTTCAGCGCCAGTAGGAATAGCACAGATAAGAATCTCTGCTCCTGTTTTTCGCAAAATTTCTACAATGTTTGCTTCTTCAATTTCAGCAACTTGTATAACTTGTCTTAAATGTTCAGAAAGCCCGTCCTTTAGAGGTCCCTTAAAAACCTCAACACCTAATTGTTCAACTTGAATAAATTGTGGTGTGCTGTTTATTGGAACGAATATTGCATCTGACAAATCTTTGTTTACTTTATTTGAATCAACATCAAATGCAGCAACAATTTGAATGTTTTTAGCTTCGTAACTCCCAATTTTTGGGTGTAGTAGATTTTCTTTTTCTTCCTCATACTCTTTCAAATAAACTATTCCTTGAATTAAACCTGATGCTACATTTCCAACACCAGCAATTGCAACCTTGATAGTATCATTTTCCATCCTTTTCACCTCAATTCGTTATTTCTCCTTTAATGAATTTCTCAACTAGTTGGAATGCTTCTGAATCTGGGACTTGCTTGGGTGGGTGTTTGAAGAAATAGCTTGAAACACCAATTAAAGGACCACCAATACCTCTATCTTTAGCAATTTTCAAAGCACGTACAACATCAATCATAACTCCAGCACTATTCGGTGAATCCTGAACAGAGAGCTTCAATTGAACAGTTAATGGTTGTTCTCCAAAATTCTTACCTTTTAGCCATAAGTAACAGATCTTTTCATCTTCTAAAAATGGAACATAATCTGATGGTCCAATTCTTGTGGGAACTTCATAAGGTATCATACTTGTTACTGCTTGTGTTTTTGAGACTCTTTTAGTTGTTAATCTATACTCTTTTTTCATATTCTCAAAATCAGTATTTCCACCTATGTTAAGCTGAAATGTTTCGTCAAGTTTTATCCCTCGATCATGCGCTAATCCTACCAACATTCTGTGTAAGATTGTTGCTCCTAGTTGAGATTTTATATCATCACCTGCAACAGGTATTTTCTTATCAGTAAATTTTTGAGCCCATTCAGGATCAGATGCAATAAATGCTGGAATACCATTTGCGAGAGCAACTCCTGCGTCTAAACATGCTTGAGCATATCTTCTAGTTGCAGTTTCACTTCCTACAGGTAGGAAATTAATTAATACATCAGTATTTGTTTTCCTTAAAACGTCTGCAACGTCTACAGCCTGCACTACGGATTCATCATAACAATGAAAAGATTCCTTCATGTGGGGTGCCACACCATCTTCAATAGGACCTGGTAATACTTCCACATTCTTGTTTGGAACATCTGAAAACTTATTGCAGCAGTTTGGTTCTTCCCAGATTGCTTCTGAAATATCTTTTCCAATCTTTAGTGTACTTACTTCAAAAGCTGCAACAATTTCTACATCTGATATATGGTAATCACCAAATTTTACATGCATTATACCCGGAATATAATCAGATTCGGGATCTGCATTTTTATAATATTCTAAACCTTGTATTAGAGCAGATGCGCAATTTCCTAATCCTGCTATCGCTACGCGTATTTTTTTCGTCATTTTTTCACCATTAGAATTAAAAAACATATATATGCAATTTATGAGCAAATGAACGCTATGCTTTTAAAAAGTTTTACCCTCGATGATATATATGGAAAAAGATTTTCAAACAATGCTTATTACTGGAGGGTTAGGTCAAGTAGGATATCATACATATTCGGCACTGAAATCCAGATATAATATTATATTTTTAGATGATCAATCAACGCCAAAAGTTATCCCACCTGATGATGTAATTCTTATAAAAGGGAAAATTCAGGATCACGAAATATATAACAACATCCCAAACGTAGATTTTATATTGCACAGTGCAGCCCAAATAAATATAGATAAATCGGTAGAAAATCCCATCTTTGATGCTAATGTAAATATTCTTGGAACTATTCAATTATTAGAATTTGCTAGAAAGATAAATGTAAAGAGATTAATTTTTGTTAGTTCAGCCGCAACTTATGGACAACCACAATTTTTACCAATAACTGAAAATCATCCTAAGAATCCAGTATCTCCTTATGGTTTAAGTAAATATACTGCAGAAAGATATGTCTTGTTATATTCACAGCTACATAATTTAAAAACATCTGTTATTCTACCATTTAACATTTATAGCTCATTACAAAAAGAAAATGATCCTTATTCAGGAGTTATCTACAGATTTATTAAAAAAGTTAAGAACAATGAATCACCTATTATTGAAGGTGATGGTAAACAAACTAGAGATTTTATTCATGCAATTGATGTAGTTAAAGCAATTGAATTGATTCTTGAAAACGAAAAAACAACTGGAAAAATCTTCAATATAGGAACAGGTGTTCCAACATCTATACTTGAGCTAGCTGAATTAATCATTTCTATTAGTAAAAAAGATCTATCACCTACATTTATTGAACCAAGAATGGGAGACATTAGAGAAAGCTACGCTTCAATAGAGTTAGCAAAAGAATTGTTAGGATTTTCTCCTTCCATTAAACTTGAGGAAGGATTAAAAGATATATACAATGAAATATCTTGATTTTTTTCTAATATAGGACAAAAAGTAAAAATAACCCCTTGTTTTTACATTGTTTAATGGCTATATATGTTGTTGATACTAACTTCTTCATTAGTGGATTTCAATCTCGTCCAGATTCTTATGGTAAGTTCGCTCAAGTTCTAAAAAAACTGAAGATAGAAATATTCATTCCTGTTCAAATTAAGAATGAATTAAGGTATTTTGTACAAAGAGAAATTATTCCACATGTAAAAGTAGGTGGAATTATAACATCTGAATATCAAGCATTTCTAAGAAAATTACATGAAAAAACCACAAATTTACCTCAAAAACCTGATTTAGCTGTGATATTTCTTGCAGATAAACTAAACGCAACAATTGTCAGTAGTGATTTAAAATTATTAGAAACAGCTGAACTCATAAACATTCCAACGCTTACAGACAGTGCTTTTGTAAGATATGTAATTGAAGAAAATACAAATCCAGCAGTTAATGAATTTCTGAAAGAACTTGAATCAAAATTATTTACAGCAGAAATTCAGTATTCAGTCGAAAGTACAAATAGATATGACCCTGTTAAGAGAATCAGAAAAATACTAGACTCTGCAATTTCAGTAATTCGTTCAGAATATGAGGAAAAACTCGTTAAACAACCTCAAAGTGATTTAAAAGAAGGTGAAGGTTTTTCAATCGAATCAATACAATTAAGCGAGTTACTAGTTGAGATACAAAGAGATCTTAATAGACTCGAAGATGATTTTCTTCAAGGAAAATATGGTGAATTAGAAGAAGAACTTCTATCTAGAGTGCTAGAAATAACAGACAATTTAGTTGACTGGAAGTTAGTAGTTGACAAAATAGAAGATCATGTTATTTACAATGAATCTCTTTTAATGTTAGCCAGATTACAGTATTTGGCATGTATATGTTTAATCGAAAATAAGAAACTCGATTTAGCGAGAGTTTACATGGATAAACTCCTTATGATCCTATTTCAAAGCTCAAGAGCTGTTGAAGAACTTGGAATTAATGTACATTTTCTAAGAATGATACTTCTGTTGTTGTCTGGACAACTTCAAAGGTTAAATTCATATTTTACTCCTGCTTTTGAAGATGAATGTAATCAATACCAAAGAAGTGATGTTGCAAATGTTATTCAAGCATTAGTCTTACTTACAGCTGTATTGGGAAATAACAGAGCAGAAGAGAGAGCCAAGGATTATGATTATGACAATATTGAATTCATCAATCAACTAGGCTTCAAATATATGCAATTAGGTGATCTTAATAAGTCTGGATTAATGTTTGAACAAACATTCTACTTATCATTAAACAGTAAGAATAAAGGAATGTGTATTGCAAGTCTCGAATATCTGAGCTGGCTTTATTTTGCTGGTTTGTCTCCAGCTAAATCATCTATACAAACATTATACGACAAATTGATTAAACGTTTTCCAGATATAAAATCAAGTTATCAATTAAATCTCAAATTACGAACAAGTCCCAAGGAATTGCAGAAATTTCTTACATCTGATTATATAGCTTTTACAAAGCTTTCAGAGGAGCATAAGTCATCAATGTATTGTTTAGGCGTTCAAGAAGTAAAAAGCAAAAATAAAACTCATCCATTGATCAGAGTAATGAATTGGGGAATGATGGCTAGGATTGGAATAATAGATGAATCAGCTGAACTTGCTGAAAAATCATCAATAGGTACAGTCATTAATATTCTGGATGGTAAATATAAATTTGCAAAAGCATCATCACACTTTAAGAAACAATTTGATGTAGAACTACTTCTACAAATTGATAAAATATCTCAACCAACCTTTGTTTTTCGCTCTACAAGTGGTTGGGATTTGAAGAAATTAGAATCAGAGGAGTAATGTCATTAATACTTCCGAAATTCTTTTTATCTAAAAGAACCAATAGCACTTATGGAACTTGTTGAAACTGGTATTATAGGTCTGGATAGAATACTAGGAGGAGGTTTTCCGAAAGGAAGAACAATTCTAGTTTCAGGACCTGCTGGAGCGGGTAAGTCAACTTTTGGAGTGCAATTTCTTTACCATGGGATTGTTTCTGGAGGAGAAAGCGGAATTTTTGTTTCTTTTGATGAACATCCTGCTCATGTAAGAGAAGAATGTATGAATTTAGGATGGAATTTAAATGACTTGGAAAAAGATAATTTACTAGTTCTAATTGATGGTTTCAGTCCAAGAGCTGGTGTAAGTTCTGCAGAAAAATATCAAACTCCAGTTGATGTAGACGAATTGATAACTCAATTAGTGGAAGTTATAGATAAAACTTCAGCAGAAAGAGTCGTTATTGATAGTATTACTGCTCTTGCACTTTCAATGGAATCTGAACAACAGATTAGAAAACAAATCTTGAAATTAAGTGCCGTAATGTCCTCTCTTGAATGTACAACAATTTTAACTAGTGAGATGAGAGCTGGTGTAGTTAGTAGATTTGGCGTAGAAGAGTTCATGAGTCAAGGTGTGATAGTATTGAACTATGAATACCAAAATGCTTTAGCTATACGAAGTTTGAATATTAGGAAAATGCGTGGTTTGAAACATGAAATGGTAGAAAGACCATTTGCTATTACTCCAAACGGAATAGAAGTATATGCTACAGAGCAATTTTACTTCTAAATATAGCATTTAATTTATTCTAATTATTTCCCTTTTATAGTAAGATTTTAAAATCAAAAGTAAATGCTCAAATAGTGATTAAATGGGTAATATACGTACTAGCCAAATAAAGCGTATCTCAAAGCAAATTGTTCGTGATTTTCATGATCAGCTAAATACTGATTTTCAGAACAATAAACATGTAGTTGAAGAAGTCTGTTCTCCTATGTCAAAAAAAATGCGTAATCTAATCGCAGGCTATGTAACTAGAATTATGCGTCAATTCAAGGATCAAAAAATCCAAGTTTTAGAAGAACTTTAATTCTAAAAATAAACATTTTTTAACTACCGTTCTTTTCTATTCATATGGGATTTAGTTCCAGATTATCCAAGTTTTATGATAAAACAATAGAAGAGCGAAGAAAAATCTTGTCGAAGATTTTTAGCTTATCAGATGATGATATTTCAATTCTAAAAGGAGAAGAAATGGAAGAAGAAATTTTAGAATATATGATAGAAAATGTTGTTGGTAGAGTTTCTTTGCCTTTGGGAATAGCAACTAACTTCATAGTAAATGGGAAAGAGCATTTAATCCCAATGGCTATTGAAGAAACCTCTATTGTCGCAGCAGCAAGCCATGCGGCAAAAATAGCTAGAAAAAAAGGAGGGTTCATTTCAGAGTATACTGGTTCCTATACTATAGGACAAATGCAGATTTTAGGAATTAAGGATTTTGAAGAAGCAAAAAAAGTAATTAAAGAAAACCAATACTATTTGCTTGATTTAGCTAATTCCACAAACAAAGTTTTGACAGATTTAGATGGTGGTGCAAAAGACATCGAGATTAGACAAGTTAGAGGTCAGTTGGGTGATTATATGCTTCTTCATCTAATAGTTGACACTAAAGATGCCATGGGAGCAAACGCTGTTAACACAATGGTTGAGGAAATCAAACCTAAAATTGAGGAGTATACAGGAGGTAAAGCTCTTCTTAATATAATATCCAACTATGGATTAAAAAGAATGGTAAAGGTACAAGCAATTTTTGATAAAAAGGAATTAGGTGGGGAAGAGATCGTAAATAAGATACTTTTAGCAAACGATTTAGCGAAAAATGATCCATATAGAGCAACAACCCATAATAAGGGGATTATGAATGGTGTTACAGCTGTCTTACTAGCTACAGGGAATGATACTAGGGCTGTTGAAGCTGGAGCTCACGCATATGCTTCTATAACAGGGAAATATCAAGCACTAACTAAATATGAGAAAAACGAGGATGGAGATTTAGTTGGATCTCTAGAGATGCCTTTATCAGTAGGAACTATAGGGGGGGCAATAAACATGAATCCTATATACAAGCTTTCTCTAAAACTACTTCAAGTTACAAATGTTATAGAATTTTCGAATATTGTAGGAGCTGTAGGATTGGCACAAAATCTAGCAGCTTTGAGAGCTCTAGTTGATGAAGGGATTCAAAAAGGACATATGTCTCTACATGCTAGAAACATGGCAATTAATGCAGGAGCTCAAGGGGAGGAAATAGAGAAGGTTGCAAAACAACTAACTCAAGAAAACAGAATAACATTTGATTATGCTAAAGAATTACTTCAAAAGATGAAAGAGGAAGAGTAATAGAAAAAATCTTCTTTCTGTGAAATGTTTTTATTACTCATGTTTTAATTGTATTAATATGGGAAATGAAGGAAAAAAACCGTTAGCTGACAAACCTGTTTTTGAGGAAGGAAAACAATATCATATAGAATGCAAACCAGGTGATTTATCAGGTCCTGTATTGTTACCTGGAGATCCAGAAAGAGCAAAAAGAATTGCTGAAACTTGGGATGATTTTCATGAAGTTGCAGGACATCGTCAGTATTACTCATATACAGGAAAAGTTCATGATGTTCCCATCAGTGTTACATCAACAGGAATAGGAACACCTGCTTGCGAAATTGCTCTAAC
>JAEOTG010000170.1 GCA_016839985.1 Candidatus Heimdallarchaeota archaeon
GGTTATTCTTTAAAATGCTTAAAGAATGCAGGAATAGAAAAAAGAGAATTAAATACAATTTCTGAAGAGGTTCTTGCATATTATACTTACATTATAAAGGAAAGAGATCCAGAAGATATGGGGCTAATTTCGATAGTCCATCCTTGGGAGAGTGGATTAGATTCTTCTCCAAGTTTTGATCTTGGTTTAGAGAAGAAAAAGTCACTTAGATTTCACCAATGGAAGAGAATGAGATCTTTGTTAAAAGAGTTTCATGTATTGGGTTGGAATCAAAGAAAAATGGCCCAAGAATCTTCCTTTAGAGTTAAATGTATCTTAACAAATACCCTATTAGCCTGGGGAATGGAAGCTTTTGCTAATCTTCTAGAAGAGATGAATAGAACAGACGAAGCCTATGATTTTCGAGAAAAAATTTATCGTATTTGGCATAGTCTCTTACGTTACTGCTGGAATGAAAAGGATGGTTTGTTTTACAATTTAGAAATGAAGAACGGAAATTATGAGCAAGTTTGCATTAACACAATTAGTTCACTGCTTCCTATACTTTTAGATATACCAATAGACATCAAGAATAGGTTGGTTGAGCATCTAACTGATAAAACAGAGTATTGGGCAAAGTATCCTATTCCAACAGTATCGATGACAGAGAAATCATTTGATCCTTCAAATAACTCTCTATTATGGAGAGGTCCTACGTGGATCAATACAAATTACTTTATTTGGCTTGGGTTAAAAAAGCATAAAGAAAATAAATTAGCAAATGAGCTAGCTAAAAGAACACATGATCTTGTTCAGAAATCTGGCTTCAGAGAGTTTTATAATCCTCTCACAGGGAATGGAGGAGGAGCTAAGAATTTTGGGTGGTCAACATTAGTTCTTTTAATGGAAGACGAAATATAATTTCTATTCCGGTAAATAAATTGCTATTTTGCAAACTTCTCCTCCATTCATAACAGTTTCAAGAACTTCAACCTTTACAGGTTTTTGTAGTATTTCTTCCCAGATTACTTTATAGAATCCTGCACCACAATAACAATGATACATAGGTAGTTCATTTTCTGCTTTATCCATTACATCTCTAATGCGTGGACAATGACAATATATTGCTCGTTTCTTTAAATTATCAGTTTCTTCAAACCAATCTTTGATAAATGCACTTTTTGGAATTTTAGTTGCGATTATTTTCCTTCCTTCAAGTTTACCTGCCATCCCCATGTCTCTTTTGATTATTTCTTCTTTATAATTCTCTTCTATTTTTAGTGATTCATCAAGAAATGATTCAAAGTATTCTTGCATTTTTTTATGAACTAAAATCAAATCTTTAGTTTCAGCATAAAGTTTCTTTAATTCTTGTAGGTTTTTTCTTGGATACTGACAGGCACAGCCTGTTAAAATATCATTTTTTGTTTTATTATCTACGTATTTGTCTAGTTTAGATAACGCATTCTTTGTCCACTGGAAAACTTCTTTACGGTCTGTTTCTGAAGATATGTTTTCACTCCCTGCTAAAATCTCTCTTTTAATTTCTTCATCAACTTCATCATCTAAGCACATTGAAAATACTCTTAACCAGTACTTATCAAAATCGAAATCCTCAGACATCTTTCTCGGATTTCAAAATCCTTTGATATTTATAATTTCTTCTATTACATTCTTTCTTTATTAGTAAGAAAATAGTTAATGTGTTATTTATGGTATGAAATACAGTTAAAAATCCGAATGAGATAGTATTATTGATTTTCATGAATGAAATTACTGTTTGTTTAACATTTGATTTGGATGCAGAAAGTGCTCAAGTAAGACAAAAAGAAAATCCAGTTAGGGTATCCAAAGGGCAATTTGCAATTCAGAGAGGTATGCCAAGAATACTCTCTTTGTTAAAGAAATATGACATTCAAGCAACATTCTTTGTTTGTGGTTGGGTCGCTGAAACTTACCCCAGTACTATAAGTAATATTCTCATAAGAGAAAACGAAATCGCAGCTCACGGATATATGCATGAGTATCTAGACAAACTATCAATGGGTGTTGAGAAAACAATACATGAACGTACAAATAAAGTCCTAGAGGAGATGGCTGGAAAAATTGATGGCTTTAGAGCACCTTATTGGATACTTTCCAATCACACATTGAGTATTATTACAGAAATGGGCTATATCTATGATTCATCACTAATGAACGAAGATAGACCGCATACATATACTATACCAGAAACCAATAGAAGAATAGTTGAGTTTCCTGTAGAGTGGTATTTAGATGATTGGATACTATTTGAAGAGAAACAACTTAATCCTACAGCAGTTTTCGAAATATGGAAAAGCCAATTTGATGCGCTAATTGAAGTTGAAGACATAGAAGAGGATCGTTGTGTTTTAACCTTAACTTGCCACCCTTGCTGTATAGGACATGCTTATCGTCTTAATGTTCTTGAACATTTGATTAAATACATGATTTCTAAAAAAGCATCTTTCTCTAAAATGAATAAAGTAGCAGCGGATTTCTTCTTTTAGTTTAGTAATATGCATTATTTGATTATAATTCATATTCTTCTTCTGCAAATGGTAAACTCAGTTGTGCTTGAGGTTCATATACATGACCAACAGATTCTGTATTTAGTAATAATTCTTTAAGCTCTTCTGATATTGGATGATCACCTAAGGTTAATGATACTCCTCTTTTCTGTCTAGTCATTCCATATAAGCTTTGTATTGAAACTGGTGTTCTAAGTAATTTATTTCCTTTAACTGTAAAACTATTACTTTCTATAGAACGAAAATCAGTGTCTAGTTTCCTAAATTCAATTGATAGAATTTCTTTGTTTTCATGTACTAATTTGCAGATTTTTGTGTGTTCAGTATCTTCAAATGTAATATCTGCGATAAATTTTGGAAAACCAGAAAACTCTACACCTATTTTACGTGCTTCTTCTGTTGTGACTGGAAGATGTATCATATAGGATCCTTGGTATTTCTTTTTTTGAGTTTTCAATTCAACAGGAATACCTATTCCTACTTCATTGTAGGGTTCAAGATTAGAAATATCTCTATATTCAAATACAGCAATAAAGAGAATTGACATCCCTGGGAAGGGTTTTAGAAGTTTTAGATTTTTAGATGGAAGATATTTTTTTAGTTTCTTTGTGGAAGCAGGAAAATAAGCAACCATTCTAAGAAAATCATAGTATCTTAGAGGTTCTTCATACTCCTTTCCATCAAAAACGATTTTTTGATATTCAAATTGTTTAAAGAAATCTTTATCTAAACTCATGAATAGGATTATCAGTTTTCAAGATTAAAAATATTTCCAGTAAATTTAAGGATACTAGAGATTGGATATCAATGATAAAGATACAAAAATCTCTCCATATAATAAAGAAAAACTTGATTGTAATATCCAGGAAAATAGATGTCTGCCGCATGACCTGCGAAAGGAAATGTTAGTAATGCACAATCAACTCTTCCATGACTTAAGTAGGTTTCTTTTAGAAATCTGGATTGTCTTATCAAAGAATCTTTTTCTCCTTGAAAAATCAGACATGGAGGAGAGCTTGAATTAATTAGTAAATTTGGATTTACCCATTCTTCTTTTGAGAGAATAGCAAAATTATAACTAACATTATTTGCAGGATAAAAGGGTATAATTCCTTTAATTGTCATCTGATCTGAAAAAATTGTAGTATAATTACCAGAAGCAATACTAAGAGCAACTGCACAAGTAAGTTGTCCTCCAGCTGATCCACCTGAAACAAAAACAGAATCCATATTCACCCCATATTCAGCAGAATGTGATTCCAAAAATTTAGTAAAATTACCTATATGTCTCATCATATCGTCTATTGTAAAATTACCAACAACATATTCAGGAGAATAACTTATTCCCAGATTGTTGGTCATGTTTGTTAATCCATATTGTATGTCAAAAACACAATATCCTTGAGCTGCAAGATATCTATTCATCATACGAATATTTCCAAGACCTTTATCACCAATAGTCCAACCTCCACCATGAATACGTATAATTACAGAATTCTCTCCAGGAAGAGTTCCTGCATCATCAGGGGGTAGATAAGCATCAAAATATAAACGAATATTATGGTCAACTGAATAACTACTTTCACTTCCATTAAAGAA
>JAEOTG010000025.1 GCA_016839985.1 Candidatus Heimdallarchaeota archaeon
CTTGATAATATAAATTGGATGATTTTCAAACAAACAAAGTATAAACCATTGAGAACAAATAAAGGTAGACCAAATAAGATCCATCGATAAGTAATTTCTTCATGAAAACCAGCCCAAAAAGCTCTAGACATTTCAACATAAAACTGATCAAGATCAATAGTAATTTGTGATATTATTGGAACTCCTAGATTCATTAGAATTGTAATTAAAAGAGTTGAAAGAGCAATATTCAAGCAAAGTAAGTTCACAACTGAAACTAAATCACTTTTCCTAGCGTTAGTAATAAGTTTTGAAAATCTGTTCTTTTTTGATTCAGGAATTTTCTCAACAGGAATATATCCTTCATAATTTATTTCCTGATTAAGAATATTAAAAGCTATATTGTCAAGAGAATCTTCTTCTAAAAATTTATCTTCTTTTGATATTTCTTCTTCTTCCTTTTTATCCTTAGGAAGGTAAACTAGTAGAAATAAAATTCCAAAAAGAGCTAAAGACATAAGTGATTGTGCAAGTTTCCAATCCACTATAATTGATTTAGGTAATTCTATAAATTTAAAGAAATCTTGTTTAAAACCTGTAGATGGATTGTAACTGTATTCAAAATTTGGAAAAGTAAAAATTAAGGATTCCATGCGATTTGCTGCAGGAATTGATGGGTAAATAATAAAGACAAGTAGATTAGCAATTAGCAGAGATAAGCCAATAAATAGCATCAGATTATTCCATTTATTTCTAATAGAATACTCAGCTTGTTTTACAGCTGATTCAATGCCAAGTACTGGTTGATCTGGAATTAAAACCTCTTTGTAAAAGAGGAGACCAAGGTGTTTCTCTATTCTGGAATACATGAAAACTCCAACTAGTATACCTAACAGCGATAATTGAATTAATTCTAAGAGAGTAGTAGAGATATTTGTCAACACAGATATTGTACTGAGAGGGGAGAAATAAACAGCTAAAGAGTATGAACCTACTACAAGATAGAAGGGCAAAAAGAAAAGGAATACATTCTTCAATGGTTGATCTTTTTTGTCTATTCTGTTCTTAACAAACCATCTTCTAAAGAGCCAACCATATATTATGAATGTTATAACTGCAAGAAAGTATAACAAAATCGTGTAAAAGGATATTGAAGGAAAGTATGCAGTTAATACAACATTTACTGATGTTAAAACACTAACAATCGCTACTATAATTAAAGAATGAAACAAAAAGTTTTGAAATTTCATTAGTATCAATTGTCCTTTTTATTGAATAACTTTCCAATTCTTATCAGTTTTTAGGTATTTATCATTTTTTATTTTTTCATCAAACGGAAAAACTTTTAAAAGTTCTTCATGCAATTTAACAATACTCAATTTACGTACAATTGATAACTGATTTACAGGTGAAAAAAATGAGTAAAAAAGAAACAGACGAAAAAGTAGACGCAATAGAAGAAGTCAAAGAAGAAAAAAAAGTGACTAAAAAAGCAGCTCCTAAGAAAAAAGAAGAAAGCCAAACAATCTATATCGGAAAGAAAAACACAATAAGTTATGTGCTTGTAGCAGTAACCATATTGAACAAGAGTGATAGTTGCTCTATCCAAGCAAGAGGAAGACAAATATCGAAAGCTGTAGATGTCGCAGAAATAACTCGAAGAAAATTCCTACAAGATATGGTTGAAGTGTCAAATGTCGAAATAGGTTCTGAAGAGCTCATGAGTGACATGGGAGGAGAAGTGCAAACTCCTAAAACTGTGTCTACAATAGAAATAGTCCTGAAGAAAAAGAAATAGTTCTTTAACTTGAGTAAAATATCTTTTTCTTTAATTTTTTACATTTATATTCTATAATGTATATTAGATGAAATCTCCAGTTTCAATTTTTTGTGGGAGATAGAAATTTGTGATATATTGTGGATCTCTTGCATTTAGAGCTTGTATTTCTGCTTTGTAACCAGTTGAAATTAAAATCTGTAGTTGTTCTTTCCATCTTGGTTTTCTTTTGACAAATTCCTCTTCTAACATAAGTTTTGATCTATGAATATCTTTAGCAGTCATTTTTAATAAAGAGCTTTGAGGAATATCAAATCCACTTTCTTGCGATAAATCACTAGGGAGTAATCCTAACCATTTGATATTAGGTACTGCAAGATGACTCGATTCAAAACTCAGAGCTTTACTTCCTACACTATAGACTCTCATTATTTCAAAACCATAGGGATCAGCATCCATAAGAGAAAATATTGGAAGATTCAGTTCATCGTTAATCTTTTTTAGGAATTGCCTTGTAGCTACATCAGGTTGACCCTTAGCTGTGATTAAAATACTTGGGACATAATCATAGAAGTGATCTTCAGATAACCTATTGAAAACTGCGTCTTTTTCTATAACCAGAACCATTTCTGCATCTGTATCCAAATCTTCTATATCATCGATATTTGGGGATATAGCTTTTCCTGCCCCAATAGCTCTGCAATCTATAAAATCGCCTTTTTCTTTAAAACTAATTCTTCCAACAACAATTCCTTTTGATGAAGCACTAATATTAAGTGAAGTACGAGTGACTTGGAGCATTGCACTTAAATCCTCTAATAGAGAATCTGACACTGTTTGTTTTTCAAATGAATTTACATCCATGTAAAAAACATCTCTTTTTGTGCTGTGAATATCCCTAGAAAGTAAATCATGAATTAATCTCATTATAATCGTCATTTGTTCAACAGAACTTACAGAAGCTAAGTTTCTAAATTGACGTTCTATCATTTGTCTACCAATTAGAACTAATTCTTGTTCTTCATCAAAACCTACATTCGTTCCACTTCTTGAAGGGATATAAAAGGAAGCTTCTGATGGATTGGCTATAGCTTGTTGAATGAAATCAAGTGAATATTCAACTAACAAATTATTCGTTTCTTCGGATGTTTTTGTTTCTACATGAGTTACTCCATAAGGCATGAAAAAATCTGTTCTATCAATAAGATCTCTTTTTACATCCTGTATTTTCTGAAGAGATATATTATTTTTAACACTCACACGCATGGCTTCTTTCTGAAGAGGATATCTTGATAGTTTTCTACTGGATTCTAATCGATGCCACTTCTTTCCACTTCGTAGAAAAAGAAGGTATGATCCTCTTTTCAGGTCAAAAGCTTCTCTTGCCCAACTATACATTTCTCTGACTAATATTTCTTTATCAAAACTAACTTGTTTTTCTATTGCTGGTAAAATTGTTGAATTTCGAAAAATAAAATGATGATCAGGAGACATTTTATTTTACCTCCTTCTTTTTATTTTGAGATGTAGTTTTAGAAGTAGTGTTCTTCAAATTTTTTTGAGAAACATCAAGTAATGTTGTTTGCTTTCCTTTTGTTGCTTTAGGTTTAGTTATTATTTGTTTGGTTGCTGCTTTTGGTTTTGTTAAGGTTTTGGATTTAGTTGTAGCAGAGGATTTAGGAGGAGTTGATGACTTCGGAGGTGTTTTTGCGGCTGTTTTAGTAGGTTTTTTCTTTGTTGGTTTGGTTTTCATAATTGGTAATCTATTCTTAAGATTCTTTATTGAAAGATAGCCTAAGTTTGTTTTCTCATCCATATTTGTAGATGGAAAGACGATAAACTCTTTAATCGTTTTAACTCCTAATCCTGTTATTTGCTTTCTAACTTCTAATTCTAACTCAAGATTGCTTATTGGTTTTTCTAAAAACTCTCTTAGGTTTTTTACACTTTGTTCTTTAAGTAAAGGATTCTTTGTTATACTTGGTTCTGGAAATATTATTTGTTGTATTGTTTTTATTCCAGCTTTGTTCAGTTGAGCTATTAATTCTTCGCTTAGGAACGGATGAGTTTTTCTTATTAAAACAATCTCTTTTTTTGCATCCTTAATGGAATCTTGTGTAAAGTTTGAGAAGTAAACTCTCAATTGGTTTACCTGAATTCCAGTCATTTTGGAAAGACTTTGTGCAGTTTGTGCAAAAATATCCCGAAGAGTATGAATATTGTTCTTATAAAGTTCAACCACACTTTGTGGATTATCTATAATTATATCACTTAAATAATAAAATGGTAAATCTAGGTTTCTTTTTATCCTTGAAACTTGAAGACTGTTTAGTTTTGAAGTCTTCACAATCAAGTCTTCAGGAACATTCAAATGTGCTATAGTTGAATATCCAGATTTAGTTAATAGTTTCCTCATATTAGAATCAAACAATCCGATATTCTTGACACTATAGCTTTTGCTTTTCAATGCTTCATTGACTAGTTGGCTGTTCATTTTATCTTGAAGGTTTTTTATTGTTGTTTGTTCTTGTTCAGTAAGACTTACACTAATTGCTTTTCTTATGTCAGGGATTGAAATAAAGTCAATAACTTGAGTGATACCTGCATTCTGGAGTTTTTCCAGTAGTCTTGGTTGACTAATAAAAAGAAACAGTGGAGCTCTTAATTTGTCAATAATCTTTACGATTTCAGGTGCGTATTCAGTAGGATCTCTAGCTTCAATATATTCAAGCAAGACTCCAATGGTTCGAATATCCTCCTTACGTAAGAATGAAAGTATTTCTTTGTCTTTTATGAATGAATTGAGTCTTTTCTGTTCTAAAGACATCATCTTTTCTACTCTTGTAGAAGAAAGCTTTGGCAAGAGAGATGAACAGACTGTTTCATATTCTGTTTCACTCAACGATTTACAGTAAATTAGGAAATCAAAAACAGTTTGGAGCTTTAGTTTATTCATTAAGTCGTAAACCTTTTTATTTTCTCTAATAGGAGGAAGGGAGAATAAATCGGTTTCTACAATATTCTTCAATGAATCTGCAGTTTTCCAAACACTGCTGGTTTTTGATTTAGACTGTTTATCGAAAACAATAGCTTCCTCAACTGATAAAATAGAATCTTTTTGAAGGATAGAAATGTTACTACCTGATAGTAAATCTTTAGGAATGCTTGTTAAACTTCCTTCTAAATCCTTTAGAGAGTTTAAAGATATATTTCTTAGATTTCTAAGGAAAACTGGTTCAGCTATTTGGTTCTTAATCTTATTATAATCCTCTAACAATAATTCACCAATATTTCTATAAGGAAGCTTTGAGATAATATCTACTTTTAACCTGTTTGGCAGAAGCAAGATTATTGTTCTTTCAAGATAACTTGAGAACTCAGCGTATTTCTTACTTATTTTGGAATGAAGTTTTGAAATTGTTTTATTATAAAGATCTTTTTCATGTTTTCTTAATAACAAAAGATATTCTATAGAAGAATCTGACATCTCAAGTTTTTGGTCTTTAACTTCAAGATCTAAGACTTGCATCAAAGGAATGCCTTTGTTGAAAATAGAGTTGATAGCTGTTTGAAGATCATCTCTCTGCTTTTTGGTTACGCCTATCTTATTGAGATTCATTGACAAGTACGCTAAATCTAGTAAATTCAAAGAATATTCAGTTTTTGAATCAAAATCTTTGAGCACTAACTTATCAAACATTCTTATTTTATTCTTTATATAATTAGGAATCTTATCTAATGATACTTCTTCATCAAAAAGATCCGAATAGTACTTAATATTTCTTTGATTAAGGATTACTATATCTTTCTTAGAGAATATCTTACTTTCTTTTAATACTGGGTGGCTTCCAAAATTATTGCTTGTTAAAGAATACCTAATTTTTTCAACTTCAACTTGTTTTAATAAGAGAATAGATGCTAGTTCTTTATTAGTTACTAAATAAAATTCTTCTAGATTTTTAATATAAGTCTGTATGTTCTTCCAACTTTTAATTGTAACATCTGGAAGGAGTAAAAGTTCAATAGGTAGTTTTAATATTCTTTTTATTTTGTTTGCTAAAGATCTGGAAAATGTGAATGTATCCTTATTTAAAGCATAAATCAAATCGTCCATTGTTGAATAATGTTTTTGAATTTCTTTCTTTGTTTCAGGATCGAATATTTTCACTCTGTTTAACTGAACCTTCTTTTTAACATCTGTTTCAATTTTCTTATAACTTAATGTAGAAGTGATTTCAAGGATTTTTTCCTTTAATTTAACAGGAGATACTATCATCCAAGAAGAAATGGGTTTTATGATAAAATCTCCAATAGTGAAAATGTTCTTATCTTCTAAAACCTGTAAATCTGCTTTAGTCAGAACTGCTAGAGATGAAATAGGTTTAGAGAAAGTTTGTTCAATTTTAAAACCTAGTTCAGATAATGAATCTTTATTTTGGTATAAAGTTGTTATTAAATCTAAAATACTCTTAATATTTGATGTTTTTATTTTCTTAGTGAATAAATCTTTAACATCATTTTCCTCAATGTATTGATCTTTGGATATGTGATTAGCAATTATTCCTTCTTTGGATGTAGTATATTCGTTAAGATATTCAACAATAGAGGCTTTTTCTACTGAATTGCTATTATTCATTAAATCTCGAAAAGTAATTATTTCTGAATCCAAATAGCTATTTCTAATTTCATTGAGATTCTTTTGATTTATTTTTGGGTAATAAAGAACAGATGTACTATAAACTTCCTCTGCTTTATTTTGTATCTGATTGATCTTTTTCTCTGAAACAAGCCATTCATAGGTTGTATTATTCATTAAATCCTCGAGACTATACATTCCTACAGATTTCAGATAATTTCTATCTTGAGCTGATAAGAAGAAAAGTTCTTTCAAGTTTTGTTCTGCAATAGAATCTATCCGTTGTGCAATTGTATCTACTTTGAAATTTCTAATAGTATTTTGAATATTAGTAACTTTTACTTTTGAAGTAGATGCAATAACTTTAGGAGATAGATAAAAGATATCTGCAATGATATTTACACCTGCAGATTTCATCTTTATTAAATCCTTAGGATCAAAATCAAGAAATCGTAGATTCGCGAATAAATAAGGAGCAATTTTGTTGAAAATGATTTCATCATCTTTGAATGTAGGTGATGTCAATATTGATTTGTATGAAGAATACCCCTTGCTTGATAAATCAACTTCTAATTCAGATAATGGTTCTTTGAATCCCTCTTCTTTTATGCCTTTTATTAACGAAAGAGAGAGAATAATTTCATCTTGAATATGCTTTGGTAATTTATTGATGAATATCAAATGCTCAATGATAGTTGTGAATCCTTTTTCATAACAATAATCTAGTGACTCTTTTGTTATTGAGGATAAATAACTGATATTATTGGATAATTGACTTCTGTAATCATCAACTTCTGTTCCTTTTACCTTACTATTATTTATGATATGATTAACAGGAACGAAGAAAAGATGCTCAACTGTTGTTATACCTATTTGAAGGAGAGATGTTGCTGTTTTCTTTGGTAAACCTAACAATTCAATTGAGATACCATACTTATCAATTTTCTTCAGGTTTTTAACAAGATAATCTGGTTCCTCTTTCTGTTTAGTAATAAGCTTACTAATGCTTGATGGCCAATTCTTCTGAGGGATAGCTAGCAAATCATTATATGTTGTTATATTACTGTTCAATAAATCTTTAATTTCGGTGTCTTTCAGCTTTAATGACTTTCCAACTAGTGTAATTGGTGTTAATAAAACTGAGATGAGTTTTCCAAGATTTTTCTTTTCCTCAATGGGTATCGGTATTAAATCAAGGTTAAGTTCTGATGCTTGAACTAGAGAAACACATCCATACTCTGAAAGTATTGTTTTAGTTTCTTTTGATATTTCAGAGAACAGACTTAAATCAAGACCTATTAATTTTACATTTTCTTCTAATGATTTAATATCAATTGTTGTTTTAATAGTCTTAATTTTTTCTTCTTCAACATTAATTAATTTAGCTAAGAGTGGGGATGGAATGAGAAGGAATTGGTAAAGATTTCGAATGCCATTGTGTTTTAGTTTCTCTATTTGTTTTGGAGTTAGATTACCTAGATAAGATAGTGGAATACTTTTTAGTGATAGAAGTAGAGGACAAACTTCAGAGAGTAATTCTCTTTTTTCTACTATTTTACTATCAAGTGATAAAAGTTCATCTAGATAGAGTATTTTTTCATCCTTTAATCTCTTAACAAGTACCGGATCTGAAACAATTTTGATATCAGAGAGTTTGATAGTCCATTCTGGAGCACTTATCTGTATAATAGTTCTATTAAGAACCTCTACAATTTTTGAATGCAGATCATGACTTTCTTCTCTCTCAGATAAGCACAATAAACCAGATATAATGTTGTTGCAATCGTTTTGAGATAAAATATTCAATTGCGTGATACTGAGCTCAACGTTAGAAATGAGCCATGAAATTGGTTTGAACATATTTGAAGTGATTATTCGGATTAATGATTTCTCTATATCTCCAAAATCAAAAACTGGGTGAGGTATGAAATCTACTAATAATAGAGCACTTGATAAACCATATTTCATAAATTGCTTTTCAGCTTTATTTGGAAATGAAAGAGCATGATCGATATAGTATGAGAATGTTTCTGACATTCTTGTACTCAAATCAAATTCTCTTTGGAATAGTCTTATTTGCTGTGCTACTTCTTTTGGGATACCAATTATAGTGTTGACATTTGTTGATAGAAGTTCAATAACATGTTTAATGCCATTATTCCATAGAACTCCTTTAGAAGAAATATCAAAACTGGGTAGTGCAAGAACATTCAAACACAGAAAGCTAACTAATTGTTCAATAAATGCTATGCTTGAGATTTTTTCTATTCTGTCAGATTCTGATAATTGTAACAGAGCATCTGGAATAAAACCAAATATATCTTCTACTGCTTTCTTTGTAGGATCGAATTCAAGAGATTTAAGCAAGTTAATTATGGGTTCGTTAAGAGTTAATGTTCTACCTTTTGAAAGAGTGAAAATACCTTTTCTAGCAGAGCTTATTGTTTTTGGAATTGAACCATTCAAAGCTCGTTTCAGATCTTTATCTGAACAATTAAAAAGATCAATTAACCTAAGAATTCCTTCACTAGTTAAGCTTAATTTCTCTTCTGAAGATAACTCCTGAATTCTATAAATTGAGATGTGACAACCATTTAGGAAATCTCTC
>JAEOTG010000026.1 GCA_016839985.1 Candidatus Heimdallarchaeota archaeon
CAACATTTACAACTTTATCAATCCCAAGAGCTTTCAATAATTCTTCTGGAGGTTCGATATCTTCTGGGTCATTTACCGGAAAATCTAGAACAACTCCTTCATCTCTTCGATATGCCATTAAATCGCCGCTTAGAGTATGGAAAGTAACATTATCTGAATAAATGTTTATTTCATAGAAGAGAAGAGCTGCAGTTGCCAATGTCGCATGACCACAAAGATTAACTTCTACCTTAGGAGTAAACCACCTTAATCTAAAGGAATTCATTTCTTTTATATTTCCTTCTTCTGGGATATAGAGGAAAGCTGTTTCTGATAAATTCATTTCTGCTGCAATCTTTTGTAAAACATCATTAGGATACTCTTTCTTAATAATGCAAATTGCTGCAGGATTACCTCTAAATGCTTGATTAGTAAAAGCATCTATCTGATAAATTGGAATTTTTTCAACATATTCTTGCATTTTTATCCTCATTTTTCGTTATTAGTTAAATTTGAAGTTTCCTTGGAAATTTATTAATTCTGTGAATGTGTACTATATTTAAAGATAAAGTATTGATTTAATATTATTTTTTTGAGAATCATATTAAATGGAAAAACTTTATGTATGACATTAAGAAAAAAAACTTATGAAACGAAAAGCAATTTTCAGCATTTTGCTGATAACAATATTCATTGTGCAAATCAGTTCCCTAATGGCAACTGAAGCACAAATAGAATTCAAAGATTTAGAATTGGATGGAGACATTCAAATGCCTGATATAGAAATTTTTACTGATTCTATGAGGACGTTTGTTCTTCATTTCCAAACTAAAGACTACTACAACACTTTTGTTGAAGCTTTTTCACCAAAACTCGAATTTCCAAATTTGAAAATGGTAGCTTTAGATGAATGGTTGAGTATGAGACCTATTTTAGAGAACATTGAAGGTGTTGATGGAGTTTTTGATGTAACCAATGCTAATAGACATAAAATTACACCTCCTGAAGAAACAGGTTTTACTGTAATAAGCCAAGACGATGTGAAGAAAACTATTACAACAAAGAATTTAATCAATTTGGAGCCACTGTGGTCTTCTAATTATAAAGGTGGAGGTACTAGGATTATGATAGTAGACACTGGTATTAATACTGGTCATGTAGATTTTACAGGAAGAATCGATTTTATTGATAGCAAATCATTTGTTTATAAAATATATGGACATGATGTTGACGATCCTTCAATTGAGGACATAGAAGAGCATGGTACTCACTGCGCAGGTATTGCAGCTGGAAGTGGAGCAGGAAATCCTGACTATATAGGTATGGCTCCACAGGCAGAAATTGTTGTAGCTCGAATAAGTCAAGGTGGAAGTGCTACTTCACTACCTTTCATAGCAGCATATGAGTATGCTCTTTCACTTGGCGATATTGATGTCGTATCATGCAGCTGGGGAGGTGGTGATGCAGAAGGTTTAGAAGCTGATGAACTTGCAATACAAGAACTTGTCAAAAATGGTGTAGTTTATACAACATCTTGTGGAAACAGTGGTCCTGATTATTATACAGTTGATGGTTCACTTAATGATATAGCAGTAGCAGCAATACATAACAACGGTTTGTTAGTTGATTATAGCTCGAGAGGTCCAACTGCTGATGGATATCCTAAACCAGACATAGCAGCTCCTGGATTTGGCATATGGAGTTGTGGGATAGGGAGTTCTACTGCTTATGCATCTCATGGTGGTACTTCAATGGCTAATCCACACATTGCAGGAGCAGCTGCTTGTTTGATTAATGCTCTAAAATCTTTAGCAATTCCATATGATGCTGGACTCATTAAAACAGCCTTAATGAAAGCCGCTAATCCTGGAATCTACAATTATCTTGAAATTGGAGGAGGAATTGCTAATATAGGAAGTGCTTTAAGTTTAATTCAAACTGCAGCAGGATCTACAACTAATGGATCAGGTTTCCCAGCAATACTTTGGGCTGTTCCCTCTATTCCTGTAAGTGAATTTCAAATTATACCTCAAGGTTTTCATCACGACTTCTACTTCCAAACAGTTTCCTCAACACCTTATCAAGATTTAGCTCCAGTAGTATCAGGTAATATTACAACTATAATGACACTGAACACAACATCTTGGACAGAACTTTGGACTAAAAACTATTTTGCATCAATAGATGTCGCTGATGATGCAACTCTAGGTGTTTATGACGGGTATGTTACTTTTGAAACAGCAGCTGGTGTAAATGACACTACTTATGTCAAATTTGAAGTTAAAGAAGGAAAAGCAAAACTCCTTATGCCCAAATTTTATAACGCTTGGGGACAAGATCACATTCTTGGACAATTCATCTATCCATTGTTAGAGCTGTTAGATCAAGGTGTTGCAGTAAATGAGTATTCTACATGGAACATAACTGGTGAAAAGAATATAATTACTCCAGAATTTCTAGCTGACTATGACGCTATCTTTATGTCTGATATATTTGATTTCTCACATGATGCAGCATTACAACCATACCATACTAGAACTCTTCTCGCAAGTGAGAATCTAGCTATACAACAATACATTGCAGATGGTGGCGGATTGTTTGTAGTTTTTAATGGGGCATCTTATGATACAGATTATGGTACGGTATTTGGTAACAATATCACTATGGTAAATCAATTACTCAATCCATATGGTATAGATGTTTCTGATGAATTTTTTGTATTTGAAAATGCAGAAAAAGTTAAAGCTATAGGTTATCACCCGTTAACTGAAGGAGTAAGTTATATTGATCATTTTGGTACAACACTTTCTGTTACAGGTGATACACAAATACTCTTCAAGTACGAAGGTGAAGGAACTGTTGCAGCTTATGAAAACTATAATGGTGGACGTGTGGTTGCAGTAACTACAAACTTCTTCATGGATACCTTTGGATATTTAGAGTATTACAATGATTATACTCAAAATGCTATTTTCACTATGAACGTCTTTAATTCGTTGTTAGCTCAAGAGAAAATCTTAGGTAATTATACTGAAGATGCAACAGGAGCCACTTTTAACATTCAATCAATTGATACAAGTGCAGTATTATCAGCTGAAGTTAAGAAGACAACTGCTACAGGAACAACCACTACTCCTGTTATACTAACTGCAGGAGGGTTACCTGGAGAATATACCTATAGATTAACCTATTCTGAAGATGCTATCTACAAATTCTCTGTAACTAGTGCTGATGATCTCTACACTATGACATTCTTGTTTGATAAAACCCCTCCAGTGATAGATACAGGAGGTTGGGTGAACAATACAGTATCTGAAAGTGTTAGAATGGAATTTGCTGTAGTTGATGAATTATTACCTATAGCCTCAATTAGTGTTACACTGAATGAGGAATTTGTAACAGTGAGTGGTTCAGGTAAAGCTAGAACATTTACCATTTTGACATCTGAGTTAATAGATGGAGATAATATCTTAAGAATAGTTGCTGTTGATGAAGCGGAAAACAAAGTGGATGAAATTTATGTTATTCCAACAAAAACAAAAGGAAGCCCCATCTCAACTTTCGCTGTCCTACTTGGCTTATTATCTTTAGCATCTATTGCAACAGCTATAAAACGTAAAAGGAAATAATTTCTTTTTCCTCTTTTTCTTCTTTTTTTATAGAAAATCTTAACAATCTTAAAATATCTTTTAAAACATTACTCTTTATATTGATACATATAAATTCGAAAAATGATACTACTTGATCAAAATGGTTTTAGCTAAAGGAACTGATAAAATAATTCTTCTCTTGAGTTCATTAGTCGCGATTTTCTCTGCATGTATGGTTATTTTCTGGCATGTTTTTGACATATACTGGCAATTTGTTTTTATTGCTATTATCTTGGTTTGTTACATCTTTGCTATCTGGTCTTTCAGAAATCCAGATAGAGAAATTGTCAGAGACGCTAAAAACATCCTTGCACCTGCTGATGGTAAAATTACTGAACTAAAAGATACAACGGAAGGTCTTTCTTGTGTAATACGAATGTCTCCTTTTGATGTTCACATGAATCGTAGTCCCATAGATGGAGTTGTAACAGATATAGAATTCAAAAAAGGTGCTCATTGGCCGGTATATTTTCCGAAGTATGCTAAGAAGAATCAAAGGAATACAATTGAAATTTATAATGAAGAAGAAGATATAAGAGCGATAATAACTCAAGTTTCTGGTATATTCGCAAGAAGAACATTAGCTTATATAGAAAAAGGAAACATAGTTAATCAAGGAGATATTATTGGAACAATAATTTTTGGTTCTATAACAAGTTTGGAGATAAAAACCACAAAAAAGTTTAAAACAATCCAACCATCTTCATTGACAGTAAAAGCTGGATTAACAATCTTA
>JAEOTG010000171.1 GCA_016839985.1 Candidatus Heimdallarchaeota archaeon
ACACAGTTGTTTTACCTGAAGATGAAACAAAATGGAGAAAAATGGAAAAGATGTCTTCTGGCAAAGCTCGTAAGTATGATTTGCATGCTTCTTTAGAAGATGGAGAGTTTCAAATTAGATCCATTGATAATGGAATTATAAATATAAGATTTTCAAAAAATCTCTCTGATATCCCGATAACTGATGCAGTAATTCTTGAAAACAAAACACCCCCAGCATTTGTTATTAAGAAAGAAGAAGAAGATATAATTATTAGTCAGGAATCTGGTCCTACTGTTTTTATTGTTACAAAAATTGACAAAGAAAAAAACCAAATTACTTTTGAGGATGGATTTGGTTTTGGGATTTATACTGAAGAATTCCCTAGGTATCACGAAGATGACTGGTACAATATAGAACAAATTCCTCATGTAACCTGTGATTATTATTATGGTTTTGGTGAAAAAGGAGGTCCGTTAGATAAGAAAGGTGAAACTCTCTCATTCTGGAATACTGATTCATTTTCATACAGTACCAAAGATTCAAAATTATACCAATCTCAGCCAATTCAGATTGTTGTTAGATCCAATGGATTCTGCTATGCTGTAGTATTTGATAATCCAAACCGAAGTCAAATAAAAATCAGTGATGACGATGAATGCTCAACACAATATTATGTTAATGGAGGAGGAATTAATTATTATCTGATTGTTGGACCCACTGTCTACAAGGTATTTTCAAAACTATCAAAACTACTAGGGAAAGCACCATTACCCCCAATTTCAGCTCTTGGGCATCATCAAAGTCGTTGGTCCTATTATCCTGAATCAGAAGTTAGAGAATTAGCATCTGAATTTAGAAATAGAAATATCCCTTGTGACTATATTCACTTAGATATTGATTTTATGGACGAATACAGGATTTTTACTTGGAATAAGGAACATTTTCCAAATCCTAAAAAACTTTCAGAAGATCTTTTGGAACAAGGTTTTCGCTTAATGGCAATGACAGATCCTGGTGTTAAAGTAGATTCAAAGTATAAGATTTGTAAGGAAGGACTCAAAGAAGGTCATTTTTGCTTAAATCCTGATGGTTCAAGATATGTGGGTCCTGTTTGGCCAGGTGATTGTTACTTCCCTGATTTTACTCAAGTGAAAACTCGTGATTGGTTTGGAAGTCATTATGCTGCACTGACCGATGTAGGTATTAGTGGTTTTTGGATAGATATGAACGATCCATCTGTCTTCAATGACAAAGGAACTATTGATGATGATGTTATCCATCCTGGTGAAGGGAATCCTCGTCTTCATAAAGAAGTACATAATGAGTATGCACACTTAATGGCAAAGGCAACCTATGATGGATTGCAATAACTTCTACCAAACAAAAGGATCTATATCAATTCTAGATCTGCGTACCTAGGAACTCAAAGATATTCTGGAACTTGGACAGGAGATAATGTTGCGGATTGGGGACATTTACAAATTTCAATACCAATGTTGTTGAATATGGCTGCTTCTGGACAATTAATGATAGGCCCTGATATTGGGGGTTTTTTGGGAAAACCAGGAGCTGAACTCCTTATTCGCTGGTATCAAGCTGGTTGCTTGTATCCTTACTTTAGAAATCATACCATTAGTAAGAAATGTTCTCAAGAACCATGGGAATTTGGAAAGAAAGCAGAGGAAAGAATAAGAAAGATAATTCAACTTAGATATTCTCTTATGGTTTACATCTATACTAGTGTGAGACAAACTTGTTTAACTGGTGTTCCAGCATTTCGAGCTTTATGGATTGATTACCCTAAGGATCCAATGGTTCATGTTGCAGAATGGTCAGAAACTGAATATCTATTTGGAGATAGCTTACTTCTAGCACCAGTTCTAAAGAGAGGAAAACGAAAAAGAGATGTTTATCTTCCTTATGGGAAGTGGTATAGTTTTTGTGGAGAATATATTTTTGAAGGAGGTAAAATTCATGAAGTTGATGTACCTTTAGAGTTAACTCCTATTTTCGTCAAAGCTGGTTCAATAATACCTTTCATCACTGAACCAATTCAACATACAGGAGAGCTCTACAAATCAACAATATCTCTAAGGGTATATCCATCAGATTCAAAAGCTGAGGGAGAATTTTATCTTGATGATGGAGAAACTCTAGAGTTTACTAAAGGTGATTATGAAATTGTAAAAATCCAAGGAGAGAGAAAAACTGGAGGTACATGGTATTTCAATATCTCAAGAGAAGGCAAAAAGAAAAAATTCATAGAAATTGGAGAAATAACAATATTTGGAGAAGAAAAATCTAATTATTTAGTTTTTGAAAAATAAAAACTTAGACTAATCTAGATGGCTTCTAGCTTCTCTCCACATTAATTTCTTGAAGACTTCTGCATATTTTACTCCTAAAAACATGCCATGAATATTCATTTCTGAAATTATGTATTCCCTTACTGGCCATTGTCCATATGCTTCTTCATATACATCGAAACATTTCATAATCCTATCAAACTGCTTTGTTACGTCTACATAAACTCTTGAATCTGCCTTATCTCCATCTTCTACTGTTATATACAAACTTACATTCTTTCGATGTGGGGGATACTCATCATCATTGTTTTTATATCTGGCATAAGATAAAGCGTCTATAGTTATTGTATGAGTATACCGATGGTCAGGGTGTCCTACTCCTAGTGTTTTATATTCTCCCCAAGTAATAACAATATCAGGTTGTAATTTTTTGAAAACACTTGCTAACTTCTTTGCATTTTCAACAGAGGGAAAAACACCTGAATCAGGCAAATCTAACAGTATATATTTCACATCCAGAATTTCCTCTATCTTCTTTACGTGTCCTTCCCTAGTTTTTGCAATCTCCTCTTTTGTGCCTTTTATAGAAGAAGCGTTTTCTCCATGTGTTAAGAAAACAGCAAAAACATTATCTCCACGATCACTATGATTAGCTAAGGTTCCCATTGCTCCTGCTTCATCATCAGGATGAGCAAAGACAGCAACAACATTCAAAGAAGAATCTTCAGTTTTCATTAATTAGAAATCCTATTCTCCTTTTATAAAACCCAACATCTTACAAAAAAAAGAAAATTGAACAATGTTAAAACTCGTATAGCTGTGAGTACTTTTCATTCAAGTGTTCTATGAGATAATTGGGATTCAGAAATTCTCCTGTAACTTCTTTTACTAATTCAGGTGGGTCATAGAGATTACCTTTTTCTTGAACATTCTTCTTCAACCAATCTGTTAAAACATTTACATTTCCTTTCTCTAATTGTTCATTCCAGTCAGGTATATCTTGTTTTAATTTTGCGAAAAACTGTGCTCCATAAACATTTCCTAGAGTGTATGTTGGGAAATAACCAAATGATCCTCCACTCCAATGAATATCCTGAAGTACTCCATCACTATCATTGGGCACATCTACTCCTAACATCTCTTTCATTTTATCTTTCCACAATTCAGGTAGATCTGCTATTTTGATTTTATCCTCAAACAAATCTCTTTCTAGCTCAAATCGTAGAATAATGTGTAAATTATATGTTACTTCGTCAGCTTCTACCCTAATTAATGAGGGTTCCACCCTATTAATGGCTAATAAGAATTCTTTGTATTCAACGTCTTTGAAAATCTCCTCGGAAATTTCTTTAAGACGAGGTAGATAGTACCACCAGAAAGATTTACTTCGTCCTATAATATTTTCATAAAACCTTGATTGAGATTCATGAACACCCATGGAACAATAGTTTCCAACAGGGAGATATCTTTGCTCCTTAGCTATATTTTGATCATAACACCCATGACCTCCTTCATGTGCAACTGCAAATAAAGAGCTTGTGAAATTATCTTCTAAATATCTAGTTGTTATACGAACATCATCATATGATCCTGTTGTGAAAGGATGAGCTGCAGTATCCAATCTTCCTCTCTCTAAATCATAATCTAACAACTTCATGATATCAAGAGATATTTTTTCTTGAATATTAAGAGGGACTTTTCTTTTTATTATTGTTTTATCGGGTTTGTTAGGTGATTCATTGCATTTTCTAATGAGTTCAATAGTTGCTTCTTTTAGTGGATTGAATATCTCATTATATTTTTCGATAGACATACTTGGTTCAAAGAAATCTAGTAAAACGTCATAAGGATGTAAATCAGGATTAAGATAGTTTGCAAGTTTCTTTGATAACTCAAAGACTTTTTCGAGGTGAGGTAAAAACTTCGCAAAATCATTTTCCTTTCTTGCTTCTTTCCATACTTCAGTAGCTATAACACTAGCCTTTGTGAATTCTGCAACAAACTCAGGGGGAACTTTTGTAGCTTTATCATAATCTCTTTGAATCAAGTAAATGTTTCTTTTTTCTATAAATGAGAGATTTTCGAATTCTTTATCTTCTTTTATTTCCTTAAGAAGAATCCCAATTTCTGGATCAATCTGTTTATGATGATTATGCATTGCTAGATATGCTTGTTGTTCACTTCTTTGCATCACTGCTCCTTTAGGCATCATAACTTCAGTATCCCAACCCATTAATTGCTGTATCTCTCCAACTACTTGTATTTCCTTTGTTTTTGATAATAGTTTATCATATTTCTCTTTCATTTCTATCACAAATAACCTATGGATTGTTCTAACTAGAATACTCATAAATTTTTAGGAACAACTTAAAGAAATATATAGTAGTAATTTTATTGGTTCATCAGATGTCAAGATTAAAGATTCTAGGGATTGATGAAAAAAAATGCATTAAGTGTGAGGATTGTATTCTTTCATGTTCTCCTAGACTTTTTCAAGTTATAAAAAATAAAAAAATGGAGAAAAAAATAATTTTTGATGACAGATTTCACAGATGTTTTCGTTGTGGTCATTGTTTAACTATTTGTCCAGTTGATGCCATATTGTACGAAGGATCAGAACCTCCTGAACTATTTAATGAAGCAAAGCATCCTGAAAAAATCCTCTCTTTTGATGATTTAATGAAACTAATCAGAAGTAGAAAATCTATTAGAGTTTTCAAAGAAGATCCAGTTCCTAAAGAGAAAATTGAAGCAATTTTAGAAGCAATGAGATACTCTCCAAGTGCTAGTAACCGTCAAAATAGAGAATATATAGTAATAACAGATAAAGAAAAAATTGCATCCCTCTCAAACGATGTAGGTTCTATGATGCTTAAATTAGGGAAACTTCTCAAATTTAAATATTTATTAGCTCCTTTTGTTACAGGTGTTCTAAGACGTAGACTATTGAGTCCTCGAACAAAGTATAGTCTAGACATGTATGTTGAAAGAACAAAGAAAGGAGATGATTTGATGTTATTCAAAGCTCCTTGTGTAATAATCCTTCATGCACCCCAATATTCGAGAATGTCCGCAGCTGATGCTGGAATTGCTATAACCCATGGAATGTTTGCTGCTCTATCCCTTGGTCTTGGAACTTGTTGGATAGGTTTTGCTCATGAGTATCTTTCTAGATTTAAAAAAGCAAGAAGAAAACTTGGTATCCCCAAAAGAAATGATGTTTTTGGAGTATTTATTGTTGGTTATCCTGATTTGGAATTCCTAGGAGGAGCTCCAAGAAGACCACTAAAAGTACAATGGATGGAGTGAATTGTTGTTATTTCTTAACTGAAGCAACGGTTCCATCTATTAAATTAAAGGTGAAAAACTCTCTTACTACTGGAACATGAGCTTCAATTACTTCAAGGTCAAGTCGAATTAAAATAAACAATGGATCATCATAGGATTCCCAATATCCACTAAACCATGGAATTACATCTGATATCTCCTTTTTAATATCAAGATCATCTACGATGAAAGCTTTCCCAAGACCACGAATAGTACCTAAATCCTCTCTATCCTGAGCGTTTAAAGCAAACTCCATATTACTGTTGTTTTTGATTTGTTCTATCTTTGGTCTTCCCTCTGTTGTGCAACACCAGCATTGATCTTTGTAGTAAATAAGTGCCATAGGTCTTACTCGTGGATAATCATTATCCAATGTTGCTAGATACATTAATGGTTGTGTTTTGAAATAATCTTTAACATCCTTTAATTTCATTGTTCATACCAAGTTTAAAACATTCAAATATGTTTGCTTAATTTGGAACTTCGAATTACTTAAATAGTGAAATCCCAGAAATCAAACTATGACAGAAAAAAGAGATTATCCAATTAAATTCAAAAAGATGTATATGCAAGTAAGGGTTCAAGATTTAGAAAGAGCAAAAAAGTTTTACGAAGACATCTTTAACTTTGAAGTTTCATGGTATATGTCTCCTGAAGCTGGTTGGTGTGAATTCAATCTACCTGGTGGAGATCCTAAACTAGGTCTCAATCTTGCAGGAGAAGATGAAAAAGTTACACCCAATTGGGGTATTCTTACAATGGATGTAGAAGATATTGAAGCAACTAAGAAGTACATTGAAAGCAAAGGAATTGAAACAACAGATATAACCGATATTCCTGATATGGTTTCATATTTCAATATGAAAGATTCAGAAGGAAATAGTATTCAAATAGTAACTGAACCAAGAGTTACATCTAATAATTAATGTTGTACACCCTACTAAAGACTTGTAAAGTTCCGACAAAAAGCGAATTATTCACGTATTATTCACGTAGTCTTCTCCTTTCCATAAGTTTTAGTGAGTTTTCTTCTTTTTCTTATATTTAATGGAGTAGTAATAATTGTACTAACCATTTTCTCTGCATTTGTTCTAATAGGAGTACGAAGAATTTTATTAATTGGTCTTAGAATCGTTCCACCTATAACAGGTTCTTGTACATTAATGAAAAATAATGATCCAACTAATCTTGTTATTGCACTTATTATGAATATAAGATAGATAAAACCTGTTTGAGAAGGAATTTCTCCATTTAGCAGAAATTGTGGAATTGCTAGTCCTCCTAAAACAGGAGCGATAAACAAAGCAATTGCGTTAAGAGAATTGCTAATAGCTAATTGTAAAGTTCTTCTCCTTGGATGAATAACATCTAGAGTAAGAGTAGATAAACTTGGATTAATTATTCCCCATGCTATACCATTAACAATCCAGATTATTACTAAAACAACAAAGATATTCTGTGTCCAGTTGAAAATTGAAGGTAAGAAGAAAGCTATTGGGAAAAAAGAAGTAATTAGACCCCCTAATATTAATACTTCTTTTGTTCTGATACGTTCAATAAATTTTGAAGTTAAGAGGGAAAAGATAATTTGAGGTACTAATCCTATTGAAGTTAGAATAGATGTTTCAAAGATGGATAAGGAATAATCATGGATGTTGTAGACAATATAAAAAGGAGCAGAAAAGTTTACTCCAAAAACAAAAATGAATGAAGCAATTGATAACCTGATAAAATTTTTATCAGATTTCATAACTGCTAAAATATTATCCAAAGTAACTGAAACTTCTTCAACCTGATACCATCTTTTTCTTCTTTCCAAAACTCTTTTTTTTGGCACAGCTAAATGAAATAGAATCGCTGAAATTAAACTAATAATTCCTGCGAATATAAAAATAATAATGTACCCTAAGTCATCTGAAAATCTTGTTAAAAGAAATCCACCTAATAATATTCCTATAAGAGTACCTATGACCAAAAATGTCTGAATCAAACTATTCCAATATGGCCAATCTTTAGTCTGCGTTCTTTCGGCTAATAATGCTGAAGATGTGGGTAAGGATGCTGAAGAAATCAAACTTTGTGTTCCTCTAAAACTGACAAAAAACGCTAGATTCTTAAATGTGGCAAAAATAAAATTAAAAATACTTGATAAATAATTCGAAACAATCGCAATAATTCTTGCATTTTTCAGTCTATCAGCAAGTCTTGCCCAACCTATTTGTACGATACTTAGTAAACTTGTTATAGATACAAGTAATCCTATTAATGTTGGTGATGCTCCTAATTCTATGCCATAAAGTGGGAGAAAAGGTGACATTACAGAATCAGCGGTTGATTTTAATCCAGTGGAACTCAACCAGAACAAAGAACGAATATTTGCTTTATGGTCTTTTTTAGACATTAGGTCACCTACAACTAAAGATAATTTTCCCTTTTGAATTATTTGATTCTAGACAAATACATTATTTCTTTAAATAAACTAGCAATCTTTATTTATCTGCACTATTAATGCATTTTGAATAGAAATGACGTTTTCAATAGTAGCTTATGATCCTGAAAAAAAAGAATGGGGAGTAGCCGTTCAATCAAAATTTGTAGCAGTAGGTTGTATAGTTCCTTGGGCTAGAGCGAATGCAGGTGCGATTGCGACACAAGCAAGGGCAAATACTAGTTATGGTCCAAAAGGATTAGCATTACTAGAACAAGGATTAACTGCTGAGGAAACAATACATATACTCACAAAGCAAGATGAAAAAAGAGAACACAGGCAAATTGGTGTTGTTGATTCTTATGGCAATTCAGCATCTTTTACTGGAAGTGAATGTTATGATTGGGCTGGTCACATCATAGGAGAAAATTATACTTGCCAAGGGAATATACTAGTTTCAGAAGACACAGTTCTAGCTATGTCTCAAGCATTCAGAGAAACAGAAGGAGACTTAGCTGATAGACTCTTATCTGCTCTAGAAGCAGGTCAAGATGCTGGTGGTGATAGTAGAGGGAAACAAGGAGCAGCATTGCTTATAGTGAGAGAAAAAGGAGTTTATGATGGAGGTACTGACAAATATATTGATGTTAGAGTTGATGATCATAAACACCCAATACAGGAGCTGAGAAGGGTATTCACTCTATATGATTTGTCTTTACTCAAAAGAGATGATGATAAAGATAAAGTAAAATTATCTGGAAATGTGATGAAAGTCATCAAGGAAGTTCTCAAAATAGATGGATTCTATGAGGGAGAAATAGATAGTAAATATGATGAAGAGACAAAGGAAGCACTTCAAAAATGGATGCACACTAATAATTTCGAAGTTAAAGAAAGAGAAGATAACTATATGTGGGGATCCGTATATAGATATATCCAGAAAGTAAAAGAAAACAAAGGTTGAAACTATAGACAACTTTTGGACATTATCCTTACAGATACAAGATAAAGAAAGCTGAAATAAACCTTTTAAACAAAAAATTGTTATTCGTCTTTATGACATTCGAAGATGATGTAGAAACCATAGTTAAGCTCATTAAAAAGGCAACAATTAAGAAATTTAGTCAAGAAATTGATCTTATTGCAATATATGGTTCAAGGGCAAGAGGAATTCATGAACCTAGTTCTGACCTGGAAATGTTTGTTGTAGTTGAAGATAGTAAAAAAACCAAAGCTGAATGGTTCTTTCTGTATAAGGATATTCCTGTTGATTTATGGACCATGGATTGGGAAAGTATTGAGAATGTATACGAAGGTGCAAGTGTTCTTCAAGCAGGAACCATATCCACTTGTGAGGTAATTTACTACAAGGATAAAAAAGCTAAAAACAGATTTGAAAATTGTAGAGATAGTTTGAAGAATCTTGCTGCACATAAAGAGAAAAATTTGGAAAACGCCAACAAACTCTTTAATGATATTTTCAAATACCTTGGAAAGATTTACTTGGCTAAAGAAAAACAAGATATTGTAGAGGCAAGAAACAATGCTTGGATCATTATCATATCTATTGCCATCATACTTGCTAAGATAAATAATCGCTACTATCTCAACAATTGGGGGACAAATATATATGAAGCCAAAGAATTTGCAATTGTTCCTAGCAATCTTATTTCTATTACAGAAGAACTAGCCTCTGAAGATGATTTTGATACTCTTTTATCATCCGTTACACAGGCAATTGATAATATAAGGACCATATTAATCGAGATAAACGAAAAGTATCCAGAAGATGTAAGAAAGGAATTTTTGTGTACAGAAGTTAGTTCTTTTGAATTTTTAAACAAAATTAGAAAAGCAGCTCGTCATAAAGATATAATAGCAGCGTCATATGCTGTTCATGATCTTCAAGCATCAGCTGCACGAGATCTTTGGGGTAATGAGAAAAAATGGACAAAAGCAGGTCAGTTTCTTTTCTATAATGAATACAGAGAGA
>JAEOTG010000172.1 GCA_016839985.1 Candidatus Heimdallarchaeota archaeon
GTTGTTAAGAGCTTAGATCAAGTTGTTGATGTTGATTATTATCTTCCTGGATGCCCTCCTCATCCTCAAATGATTTTGACAGCTGTAGGAGCTATTATTGAAGGCAATCTTCCCCCCAAAGGGTCAATAATTGCACCTGTAAAATCAGTATGTGATGAGTGTAGATTTGATAAATCAGAGAAGAAGATAAAGGAAATCAAAAGAATCTACGAGTTGGAAACTATAGAAGAAAAATGTCTTCTTGAGCAAGGAGTTATATGTTTAGGACCTGCAACTCGAGGAGGGTGTGAAGGTCAATGTATGGAAGCAAATATGCCTTGCACAGGTTGTGGAGGACCTACTCCAAATGTAGTTGAACAAGGTGCAAGTATGATGTCAGCTCTTGCATCAATTTTGGGTCTTGAAGACGAAGAAACCATGTCTGAAGAAGAGATAGAGAAATTGATTGATTCAATTGTAGACCCAGTAGGGACTTTTTACAAATATAGTATTCCTACATCAATGATTAACAAAAAGGTGAGATGATGAAAACAATAACAATAGATCCAATAACCAGACTAGAAGGTCATGGTAAAATTGTAATTTTCCTGAATGATGATGGTAATGTTGAAAATGTTTATCTCCAAATTCCAGAGTTAAGAGGTTTCGAAAGATTTTCAGAAGGCAGAAGAGCTGAGGATATGCCACAAATTACTTCAAGAATATGTGGTGTATGTCCTGTTGCTCATCATTTTGCAGCTACTAAAGCTTTAGACCGAGCATTTAATGTTGATCCACCTCCAGTTGCTAAAAAACTTAGAGAGCTAATGTATGCAGGATATTTTATCTATGATCACATATTACATTTCTATTATCTTGGTGGTCCTGATTTTGTTGTTGGACCAGATGCTCCAGCTGCTAAAAGAAACATTCTAGGAGTTATTGAAAAAGCTGGTTTAGATGTTGCAGGAGAAGTAATAAGACATCGAGCGTATGGTCAAAAGATAACAGCAATTCTAGGTGGAAAGGCAACTCACCCAGTTTGTGGACTTCCAGGTGGTGTGTCTAAAGCTCTATCAGAAGAGGAAGTTGATGACATCAAGAAAATGGTTGATTCTTGTGTTGATTTTGCTCAATTTTCTTTGAAATTGTTTGACGATATAGTTCTAAAAAATGAAGATTATGTAAATTTAATAGTAAGTGATCCTTACAAGCTAAATACCTATAACATGGGATTAGTCGATGAAAACAACCATGTTAATTTCTATGATGGATTAATTAGAGTAACTGATACTAATGCAAAAGAATTTCTGAAGTTTGATGTAAATGATTATTTCGAACATATAGTTGAGCATGTGGAAAAATGGAGTTACATTAAATTCCCATATCTAAAGAGTGTGGGTTGGAAAGGTTTTGTAGATGGACAAGAAAACGGTATTTATCGAGTAGGTCCTTTGGGAAGGCTGAATGCTGCAGAAGGAATGGCAACTCCATTAGCAAATGATGAATACAAAAGAATGTATGAAACTCTTGGTGGTAGACCTGTAAATAACACTTTAGCATTTCATTGGGCTAGATTGATTGAACTTCTTTATGCAACAGAGAGAGCTAAAGAACTAATTAATGAACCTGACATCACTTCAAAAGAAATTCGAAATCCTGTAGGTGAACCTGGAGAAGGTATAGGTGTAACAGAAGCTGCCAGAGGTACTCTAATTCATCATTACAAACTAGATGAAAAAGGTTTAATCAAAAAAGCAAATTTGATTGTTGCTACAACAAATAATTCTGCTGCAATCAGTATGTCAATACGAGATGCTGCAAAGGGATTGATAAAGGGAGGAGTTGTAGATAGTGGTCTTTTGAACATGGTAGAAATGGCTTTTCGAGCATATGATCCTTGTTTTGCATGCGCTACTCATTCATTGCCAGGAAAGATGCCACTTAAAGTTGAAATTTATGATAAAGATGAAAGGTTGATAAAAACAATTAAGCAAAATATTTGAAATTAGGAGGAAAAAAAATGAGTGAACAAAAAACAGAATTTGAACCAAACATTATTGGCTTCTTATGCAATTGGTGCAGTTATGCAGGCGCCGACTTAGCTGGAACTAGTAGGATTCAATACCCTCCAAATATAAAGATAATAAGAGTTATGTGCTCTGGAAGAGTCAATCCAATGTTTGTTGTGAATGCTTTACAGCAAGGAGCAGATGGCGTTCTAATCGGTGGTTGTCATCCAGGGGATTGCCATTACCAACAAGGGAATTTCTTAGCTAGAAGAAGAATTTCCATCTTAAAGAAATTACTAGAATTTATGGGTATTGAACCAGATCGAGTTCGAATGACTTGGGTATCAGCTGCTGAAGGAAAGAAATTCGCTGAGGTAGTACAAGAAGTTACTGAAGATATTAGAAAACTAGGTCCAATGAAGAAGATCCAGAGGGTGAATGTATGGTAGATCAGAAATTATTAGTAGAAGAAGCTAAGAAAATCATAGCTCAAGAAGATGTAAAGTATGTCATTGGTTATAAAAAAGGTACATATGGTTTTACTATAAGTCCTTCATATGCTTACACCCCAGAATATGCTGAAAATTTCATATATAATCCGCTTTGTGCAAAGAATTTAGCATCTTATCCAATTTTAGAAGAAAAGTTACCATTAGGTAGAGAAGAAAAAGAGGATGTTAGAAAAATAGGGATTGTTGCTAAAGGCTGTGATGCAAGATCGCTTATACAAGTTATTCAAGAAAAGGGTTTGAAACGTGAAAGTGTTGTTATAATTGGTATCCCATGCACTGGTGTAATTGATCCTAAGAAAATCAAAAAAAGATTCCCTAATGCAAGAGGTGAAACTGATGTAGTAGAAGAGGGTGATACTTATCTAATTACAGTCAATGGGGAAACGCAGAAAGTTCCTAAAGATGAACTTCTTTCAGAAATTTGCAGAAGTTGTGAATCACCAAATCCACCAATGTATGATGTACTTATTGGAGAAGAAGTTGAAGTTCCAGAAATGGAAGAGTACAAGAATCTAAAGGAATTGGAAGAGATAAACATTAGTGACAAATGGGAGTATTGGGAGAAGCATTTCGAGCGATGTATTCGATGTTATGCTTGCAGAGAAGCATGTCCATTATGCTATTGTAAGGAATGTATGGTTGACTTACTAGATCCTCAATGGGTTAGGAGATCGGTCAATGTATCAGAAAATACAGCTTGGAATATAATGAGGGCTTTTCATTTAGCTGGAAGATGTGTTGGTTGTGGTGAGTGTGAAAGAGCTTGTCCAGTAAATATCCCACTAATGGAATTGAACAAAAAATTAGCAAAGGATGTTAAGGAATTGTTTGAATACACATCTGGAATGGATGTTGAAGAAAAACCTTTGTTTGGTACTTTTAGACCAGACGATCCTGAGGAGTTTATTTTGTGAGGTGATATCATGGAAAATTTAGTTATAAAATCTGAAAAACTACCAGAAATGATTGATAAGATTACTAAGGATTATATGGTGTTTGCACCAGTAGAAGAAAACGAATATTCAACATTTATGAAAATTGAAAAAGCTGAAGATATGAATCTAGAATATCTATTACCTCGTGTTCCTACAAAATCTATCTTTTTCAAACAAACAGAAACTCTGTTTAAATTTACTCCTGGAAGAAAAGGTGACATTAAGCCAATAGAATTACCAAATGAAGAACATATAATTTTTGGCATCAGACCTTGTGATGCTAGAAGTTTCACAATGTTAGATCCAGTATTTCAAGGAGATTTCAAAGATCCTTTTTATAATTCAAAAAGAGACAAAGCAATATTTATTGGTCTAAGTTGTAATCAACCTGAAATAAATTGTTTCTGCACATCATTTGATGATAGTCCAACTTCTTCAAAAAACGTAGATATTCTCTTTACTGATATAGGTGAAAAATATCATGTTGAAGTGGTTACAGAAAAAGGAGAAAAACTCATTGGTAAAATAAAATCATTATTTGATTCAGCATCAAAAGATGATGAAGAAGCTAGAAAAAAGGTCGAGGATGAAGCTATTAAAGCTATAACAAGAAAGATGAATCTGGATGGAATTGTTCTGAAGCTTGATAAAATGTTTGATCATGAACTTTGGCACAATACTGCTATCAAGTGCATTGGATGTGGAATTTGTACATACCTTTGTCCAACTTGCCATTGTTTTGATATGCAAGATGAGAGTACACTAAAAGAAGGAGCCAGAATAAGAGTATGGGATTCTTGTATGTATCCAGAATACACAAACCATGCTGCTGGACACAACCCAAGACCTGCAAGAATGAATAGGGTAAGAAATCGAGTTTATCATAAATTCAGTTATTTCCCAAAAAATTCTGATGTTACAGCTTGTACGGGTTGTGGAAGATGCATCGATTATTGTCCAGTAAATATAGACATAATCGATATTATAGCAAAGGTAGGTGAAACATGATGACAAAAGCTGAAAATCCATATTTACCTTGGTTAGCTACAATTGAAAACATAAAAGAAGAAGCTACAAGTGAAAGACCGATTAAGACATTTAGATTAGTTATCAAAGATGAAGAAGTGCGAAAGAAATTCACTTTTATTCCAGGTCAATGTATAATGGTAAGTCTATTAGGTTTCGGTGAATGTTTCTTTGCGATATCCTCTTCACCAACACAAAAAGATTATGTCGAAGTAAGTGTTCTAAAACTAGGAAAAGTAACATCTGCACTTCATGATTGTGAACCAGGAGATACTCTAGGAGTAAGAGGACCTTATGGGAATAATTTTGATGTGACAGGTTGGGAAGGAAAAAATATCCTTTTCATTGGTGGAGGAATTGGTCAAGCACCTCTTCGATCCTTAATCAACTACTCTATTGATAATAGAAATAAATACAAAAATCTGGATATAATTTATGGAGCAAGAACAACCAAAGATCTTTGTTACATGGAAGAATTAGAGGAATTACGAGCTAGAGATGGTGTGAATGTTCATCTTTCAATAGATGTTGAGGAGGAAGGATGGGATGAATTTGTAGGATTCGTTCCTGACAATCTAATGAGATTAAGTCCATCTCCTGAAAACACTATAGCTATAACTTGTGGACCTCCAATAATGATAAGATTCGTTTTACAAAATCTTGAAAAACTTGGTTTTACTGAAGATCAAATCTACACAACTCTAGAAATGAGAATGAAGTGTGGAATTGGAATCTTCTGAAGATGTAACATCGGGAACCTTTACGTTTGCAAAGATGGTCCAGTTTTCTCCTATAAACAGCTTAAGGGATTAGAAGGAGATATGTAAATGGATGTGTTTATGTGAAAATAGGTGTTTATGTCTGTGAATGTGGGATTAACATAGCTGCTACAGTAGATGTGGAAAAAGTTATTGAAAATATTCAAGCAATACCAAATGTAGCAGTTAGTAGACTAAACAAGTATACATGTTCAGATCCAGGTCAAGAAAGTATAAGAAAAGACATTAAAGAACTTAATTTGGACCGAGTTGTAGTTGCTTCCTGTTCTCCTCGAATGCATGAACCTACTTTTCGAAATGTTGTTGAAGAGACAGGTATCAATCCCTATTGTTTTGAGATGGTTAATATCAGAGAACATGTTTCTTGGGTTCATAGTGATAAAGAAAAAGCTACTGAAAAAGCTACAGAGCTAATTGCTGGAGCTGTTGCAAGGGCAGAATTTCTTGAACCTTTAGAAAGGAAAGAAGTAAGTGTGATTCCAAAAGCACTTGTAATTGGTGGTGGGATTTCAGGAATACAAACTGCTTTGGAAATAGCTACTGATGGATTCAAAACTTATCTTGTTGAGAAAAGTCCAAGTATTGGAGGAAGAATGGCACAGTTAGATAAAACCTTTCCAACATTAGATTGTTCAGCATGTATTCTAACACCTAAAATGGTAGATGCAAATAGACATCCCAACATTGAATTATTTACTTATTCTGAAATTGAAGAGGTAAATGGTTACATAGGTAATTTTGAAGTAAAAATAAAGAAAAAACCAAGATATGTTGATGTTGAGAAATGTGTTGGTTGTGGCTTGTGTGCAGAAGCATGTCGTCTTAAAGGTAGAGTTCTAAACGAGTTTGATGAAAACCTAAGCAAGAGAAGCTCAATTTATGTTCCGTTTCCACAAGCTGTTCCCTTAAAATATACAATAGATCCAAACAGATGTAATATGCTCAGATTTGGAAAATGTGGAGATGAATTATTATGTGTTGCAGCATGTGAACAGAATGCTATAGACTTTGATCAGAAAGAAGAATTTGTAGATATTGAAGTAGGTACAATTGTTGTAGCTACAGGTTTTGATAATTTTAATCCTGAAGAAACTCCAGAATATGGTTATGGTAAATATCCTAATGTAATCACTGGAATGGAGTTTGAGAGATTAGTAAATGCTGCAGGACCAACAGAAGGTCATCTTGAAATTAATGGAAAAGAACCTGAAAAAGTTGTATTCATACAATGTGTTGGTTCAAGAGATAAAGATGGAAACACTTACTGCTCTAGAGTATGCTGTATGTATACTGCAAAGCAAGCACATATGGTTAGAGATAAGTTTCCTGACTCAGAAATCATTGTTTACAATACAGATGTAAGAGCTTATGGTAAAGGATTTGAAGAGTTTTACAACAGAGTACTAGATGAAGAAGTAGAATATAGACGAAGAGAATTGGATGATCCTATTCAAGTTATGGAAAATGGTGAGGGTGTGATTGTCAAAGCTGAAGGTCATTCTGATATTGAAGCTGATCTTGTAGTATTAGCAACAGGACTTGTTCCTAAAGCTGATACAAAAGAGATGGCAAGAAAGTTGAATATCAGTGTTAGTGCAGATGGTTTCTTTTTAGAAGCTCATCCAAAATTACGACCCATTGATACTTTTACTGATGGAATATTTATAGCTGGATGTTGTCAAAGTCCTAAAGATATTCCTGATTCAGTTGCACAAGCTAGTGGTGCAGCAGTAAGAGCTGCAGCTCCCCTTGCCCAAGGTAAAGTAATAGTTGAGGCAATATCAGCTGTTATAGATGAAGATCTTTGTAGTGGTTGTAGAATATGTGAAAGCTTATGCTCTTTCTCCGCTTTAGAATTTGCAAGTGAAGATAAAATTATGAAAATCAATGATGTTATGTGCAAAGGTTGCGGATCTTGTGCTGCAGCATGTCCAACAGGAGCTATCACTATGAAGCATTATACCAACAAACAGGTTCTTGCACAAATAGGAGGAATTCTTTCTAAATAGAGGTGATATGAAGTGAAAATTGGAGTATATGTTTGTGAATGTGGGATCAACATAGGAGCTACAGTTAATGTTGAAAAAATAGCTGAAGAAGCAAAGGATTTCCCTAATGTTGCAGTGAGTAGATTCTACAAATATATGTGCTCAGATCCTGGTCAAGAGTTGATTAAGAAAGACATAGATGAACTAGAACTTGATAAGATTATAGTAGCTTCTTGTTCTCCTCGAATGCACGAACCAACATTTAGAGCTGTACTTGAAGATAAAGGATTAAATCCCTACTGTTTAGAAATGGTGAATA